>DATMAB010000026.1:0-47500 GCA_035573675.1 Terriglobales bacterium | reverse complement strand
GGGCGTACACCCTGCCGCTCCGATGCAGGTGTCGCGGAGGAAGACATCAGACGTCCCGTTGGTATCGCCGGGCACCAGGTTGTCGGCAAAGGAATCAAACGCGACAAAGCGACCGTCGGGACTGATTGAGGGAGGGCCAAAGGCGTCGCCATTGGCCTCTGTACCGTCGCTCGCCACCGAGATCCGGGTGGTCGAAGGCGTGCAAGGTGCTGGTGCTCCTCGACACGTATCACGGAGGAAAACGTCGCGCAATCCATTCGTGTCTCCGGCCACCAGGTTAGTGGCAAGAGAAACAAACGCCACAAAGCGTCCGTCGGCGCTGATGGCGGGGGAAAAGCTGTTCCCCTCGGCTTCCGCCTGGTCATCGGGCACGCTCGGCCGATCCACCACGCCCACGGTGCCGGCCGCAGGCGCGATGGTGACGTTCAGGGAGGCCGAGGTTCCGCCGCCCGGCGCTGGAGTGAAGACCGCGACCGAGGCGTTGCCTGCAACCGCGGTATCGGCCAATCGCACGCCGGCTCGCAGCCGCGTACTGCTGACCACGGTCGTGCCCCGATTGCTCCCATTCCACTGCCCCACCGACGCGGCCACAAAATCGGAGCCATCCACCGTTACAGGAAAGCCGCTCACCCCGACGGGAACCGTGGAGGGTGAAACCGACGCGGCCACCGGGACGGGATTGCTGACCAGCGGGTCGATGGTGAACGTAAGGGCGCCAGAGAGGCCGCCGCCCGGCGCGGGATTGAACACCGTGACCTGAGCGGCGCCCGCGGCCGCAAGGTCGCTGGCCGGAATGGCAGCCGTGAGCTGGGTGGAACTGACGAAAGTGGTGGGCCGATCGGCCCCATTCCAGCGGACTACCGAGACATTGATGAAGCCCGAGCCAATGGCCGTGAGCGTGATTGGCGCTGCTCCAGCCACGGCACTCGAAGGGGAGATGCTGGTGAGCGTCGGCGCGGGCACATTGATGATGAAAGCAACTTGGTTCGAGAGGCCGCCGCCGGGAGCGGGATTGAACACCGTGACCTGGACCACGACCAGTGTCGCAATGTCCGTGGCCGGAATAGAGGCGGTGAGTTGCGTACTGTTGACGAAGGTGGTAGTCCGGTCGATGCCGTTCCATCGGACTACGCTGCCGTTGACAAAGTTCGCGCCTGTGACCGTCAAGGCGAATGCGGGTCCGCCCACTAAAGCACTCGGGGGCGAAAGCGACGTAATCGATGGAACCGGATTGGGCGTCGGAGGCGGCGGGCTTGTCGTCGGTTGGCCGTCGCCGCCGCAACCGGCCAAGGCAAACGCCGCGCCAAGGAGCAGGCAAACGACTCGCAGGTACACGCGCAGTAGAGGCGCGGTCGTCCCAAACTCATCGGACGGGACAATCTCTTGCGTGGCCACCGCTTCCACCTCACCGCTGAGCGGACCTCAGCGATTACCGTGGCCCAATTACAGCACCTACCCCTGGGGAGCTGAAACGTTGCCCGAACTGTACTGCGGTTATTTGTCCCGTGTCAAGCGGAGACGATGCGGATTTTCTCCGGAGCAGCAAGAGCCGCGTCCTCAATGATTGGGCTTGTCGTACCACCGGCGCGGAGAAATGTCTCGATCGAGCCCAGCACCCGTTCGGGCTGGTCCTAGCGAAACTCGATGGCGAGGAAGCGCGCCGGGCGGCTCCCGGTGTTGGTCAGCGAGTGAGCCGCCCCGGCCGACCCCACCCACTCCGACTCACCGGCGCGCATGCGGATGGTTTGCGCGGGCTTGCCGGAGGGCTGGTTGCGCAGCTCGAGGTCGGTGATGGCGACGGCCAAGTGCGGGCCCACGTGCCGGTGCAGAGGAAGCGTCGCACCGGGCTTGAGTTCGGTTTCCGTGACGCGCAGGCCGCCGCGCACCACGATGGTGTCGACGGAGCCGCCCTCGAAGAGCTCGACGCCGCGCTCCCATCCCGGCGCAGGCTTGCGCGCAGCCGCACGCCGCCGGGCCGCGGGCAGAATCTCGATGGCCACGTTGCGGAAGGGCGTCGAGGCCAGGTTGCGCGCGCGGTGGGCGAAGCCGCCCTCGGTGTAGCCGGCCTGGCCGTCAGCCAGTTGCAGCGTCACCGGCGGCTTGCCTTCCACTTCGTTCGATACCCGGCTCGCGCCCAGGACGACAAAGACATAGTCGTTCGCGTGGCGATGGAGAAGAGTCGCGGCGTTGGGGGGAACCTCGACGCGGAAGACGCGTACGTACTGGTTCTCCAGCGCAAGGTGGTGGTGAGGCTCGGCGGAGACGTCAACGGGCCCGGTTTGAGCAGAAGCCAGGCAAATCAGAGCTGCCGCAACAACCAAGGGACGGATTCTCATGGCGCTTTCATCGCGCGAAACTCGAAACGCGAAACTCGAAACGGTCTTCAGTACGGAAACGGCTCGATCTTCCACTTGTCGAACACGCGGGCTTCGACGAAGACGCGGTGCAGGTCGGGATCGAGCTCGCCGTCTTTCACCGAGAGGTCGAGAATGTCGAGCGCGCGCTCCAGGCTGACGGCCTTCTTGTAGGGACGGTCGGAGGCGGCCAGGGCGTCGAAGATGTCGGAGATGGTCATCATGCGCGTCTGCACCGGGATCTCCGGGGCGCTCAGCTTGTAGGGATAGCCGGTGCCGTTGAGCTTCTCGTGGTGGCCGCGGGCGATGCCGGGAATGTTGCGGATCTCCCTGGTCCACGGGATCTGCTGCAGGAAGTTGTAGGTGTGCACCACGTGCGATTCGATCTGCTTGCGCTCGGCGTCGTCGAGCGAGCCCTTGCGGATGGAAAGCAGGCGCACTTCGTCCTCGGTGAGCAGCGCCCGCTCTTCGCCGTCGAAGTCGAGGTACTTCCTGGCGGCGATGTCCATCAGCATCTCGAAGCTGCCGGTGGGCAGCACGGTGGGCTCGTTCGACTCCAGCACTTTCTTGAAGTAGCCGTCGAGTTCCGCCAGCCGTTCTTCCAGTTCCTGGTCGAAGACCGGGAGCTGCTTCATGTACTCCTTGCGGCCCTTCGCCAGCAGGTGCTCGATGCGCTTCTGCGAGTTCTCGTGCTGCAGGGTGCGCTTCACGAAGTGGAAGCGCTGTTTCACCAGGTCGAGCTGCCACGGGTAGAGCTTCTTGGCCTTCACCAGGACTTCTTCGCGCACGCCCACCTTGCCGAAGTCGTGCAGCAGCGAGGCGTAGCGGATCTCTTTCATCTCCTGCCGCGTGAAGTGGATGGCGGCGAGAGCGCCGCTCTCCACACGGTCCACGGCCTCGGCCAGGCCCACGGTGAGGTTGGCGACGCGGAAGGAATGGCCGCTGGTGGTGGGGTCGCGCGCCTCAATGGCGATGACCGACGCCTTCACGAAGCCTTCGAACAGCGTCTGGATGGCCTGGTAGAGCTGACTGTTCTCCAGCGCCACGGCCGCCTGGCTGGCCAGCGAGGCGGCAATCTCCTGCATGCGCTGCGAGTAGGGCACCACCTGCGCGGTGACGGCGGCCACCGAATCCAGCCTGGCCTCCGCGTTGCGCTTGGCGTTGATGAGCTGCACCACGCCCACAATCTCGTCCTTCTGGTTGCGCATGGGCACAGCCAGGATGGACTTGGTGCGGTAGCCGGAATCTTCGTCGAACTTGCGGTTGATGCTGTAGGGCACGTTGGGCGGCAACCGATAGGCGTCGGCGATGTTCACCGTCTGCCCGGTCATGGCCACGTAGCCGGCGATGGAGCGCTCGTTGATCTCCATGGTGGCTTCGCGAAAGGGCACGGCCACGGTATCGTTCTGGGCCAGCTTGAAGCGCAGGCGCTTCTGGGGCTCGCGCTGCTGCCGCATCACCAGCTTGCCCACCTCGTCCTTCACCGGCGCGGTGGTTTCTTCCAGGCTCTCCGCCGTCTCCACGATGTAGAGCGACCCGGCATCGGACTGGGTGATGGCGCGCGACTTGGTGAGGATCAGCTCCAGCAGCTTCTCGGTGTTGTGTTCGGCGGAGAGCGCCGCGCCGATCTGGTTCAGCTCGCTGATCTCGCGGGTGGCGCCCACCAGCCGCTCGTTCAGCTCGCGGCGCGAGGCCAGCAGGCGGATGTGGTCCACCGCGTTCTCCACCGCGCGCTCTACCAGCTCCGGCGGCGTGTTGGCGGGCAGATAGGAGTAGACGGCGCCGTCCAGCCGCGGGTCGCTGAAGCGGCGGTCGGTGAGCGCGATGATGCGCACGTTGGGCGCGCGCAGCGCCTCGAAGTGATCCTTGAGGATCCACTCCTCGGTCACCAGGAACACGCGCTCGGCCTCCGGCGCCTGGCTGTCCAGGTGCTCGAAGGGCAGACGGCGGAAACGGTGAGCCTCGATGGCCGCCCGCTTGCCGCCCGTGTCGCCTTCGAAAAAGACCACGATGGGCAGGGGCTGCCGGGGCAGCGGGGCAGCCGGCGACACCTCGGGTTTCGCGCCCGTGCTCATGCGGTCGAATGGGATGAGGACGCGCCTCTCCGGGGGAGGATCGGGCGGCCGCGAGCGCCGCCCCGCACCCTCCGGCGGTGGTTACTATAGCAGAAGGACGCGGGCGCCGAAGCGGCGCCGAAACGCCGCCCCACCGGCGCTGCCGTGGTATATAATCCGCGCACTTCCCCCGCATGCGACGGTGGTCCCAGGCGTTCCTTGCGCGCCGTCTCCCGGAGCTTCCGAGCGGACGCCGCCAGCACGCGAGGTGAGGAGAGAACCCGATGGCCACACTCCCGGCAAGTCCATCCGCCGCTCCGGCTGCTGCGCCGGCCGCCGCGCCGGCCAAGCCCACGACCGAAACCGGAACGCTGCACTTCCTGCAGCGCATCAAGCTGTTCAGCGGCCTTTCGGTGGCCGAGTGCCAGGAAGTCGTCAAGCGCATGAAGCGCCGCGACTACCCGCCCAACACCGTCATCGTGCGCGAAGGCGCCCCCGGCAGCTCCATGTTCTTCATCACCTCCGGCCTGGTCGAGGTGCGCAAGAAGGACCCCAACACCAACATCGACTTCCTGCTCACGGAATTGGGCCCGGGGACGAACTTCGGCGAAATGTCGCTGTTGACCGGCAAGCCGCGCAGCGCCACCGTCACCGCCACCCAGGCCACGACCTGTGCGGTCCTTGAGCAGAAGGACTTCCAGGACCTGTTCATGCTGTATCCGAAGATGGGGCTGGCGCTCACCGCCGTGCTGGCCGAGCGCGTCGAGGCCGCTTCGCAGCAGGTGGGCATCGAGTACATGAACCTGGCCAAGATGAACTTCGACGCCCGGGTGCTCGCCCTGCTTCCGCAGACCATGATGCTGCAGCACCGCGTCATCCCCGTGGCCTTCGCCAACAACCGGCTGACGCTGGCCATGGTGAACCCCAACAACATCATCGCCCTCGACGACATCCGCCGCATCATCAAGGGCGTGATGATCGAGCCCGTGGTCACCACCGAGGAAGACTTCAAGAAGTTCATGAGCACCACCTACGCCCAGCTCATGCAGAAGGAGGAGAAGCCGGCGGCCGCCGCGGCCGGCAAGGCCGTCACCGGCACGCTCGACATGGCGGGCAAGACGTCGGCGGAAATGATCGACCTGTTGCAGTCGGAGATCATCCGCGATCTGCAGATGACCGAAGATGGCGGCCCCACCGGCGCCGAGACCAAGCAGGAGCTGATGTCGGCCTCGGAAGACGCGCCCATCATCCGCCTGGCCAACTCCATCCTGGGCCTGGCCATCAAGAAGGGGGCCAGCGACATCCACGTCGAGCCCATGGAGACCGAAGTGGTCGTGCGCTTCCGCATTGACGGCGTGCTCAGCGTGGTCCAGAACCTGCCCAAGAAGGTGCAGCTCGGCCTGACCTCGCGCCTGAAGATCATCTCCAAGCTGGATATCTCCGAGAAGCGCCTGCCGCAGGACGGCCGCATCAGCGTCAACATGGAAGGCCGGCCCATCGACTTCCGCGTCTCCACCATCCCGTCGAAGTGGGGCGAGAAGGTCTGCATGCGCATCCTCGACAAATCGAACACTACGCTCGGCCTCGATAAGCTCATCGCCCACCAGGCGACGCTCGAGCTGGTGCGCGAGCTCATCTCCCAGCCCTACGGCATCATGTACGTCACCGGGCCGACGGGCTCCGGCAAGACCACCACGCTCTATTCGGCGCTCGCCGAACTGAACGAACCGGGCGTCAACATCTCCACCGCCGAAGACCCCATCGAGTACGACCTGAGCGGCATCAACCAGGTACAGGCGCACAAGGAGATCGGGCTCGACTTCGCGCGCATCCTGCGGTCGTTCCTGCGCCAGGACCCGGACATCATCCTGGTGGGCGAGACCCGCGACAAGGAAACCGCGCACATCGCCGTCGAAGCCGCCCTCACCGGCCACCTGGTCTTCACCACGCTGCACACCAATAACGCCGCCGGCTCGTTTACGCGTCTGGGCGAAATGGGCGTCGAGCCCTTCCTGGTCTCGTCCTCCACCATCGGCGTGATGGCGCAGCGCCTGGCCCGCCGCCTCTGCCAGAAATGCAAGGAGCCCATCAAGGCCGACGACACCACCTGCGAATTTATGGGCCTGGAGAAAGGCACCACCATCTACAAGGGCGTGGGCTGCGGCGAGTGCAACGGCAAGGGCGTGCGCGGCCGCGTGGGCATCTACGAAGTCCTGAAGATGAACCCCGAACTGCGCACCATGGTCGCCAAGGGCGCAACCACGGAAGAGATCCACGCCGCCGCCCTCCGCCACGGCATGCTCGACCTGAAAAAGTACTCCGCCTGGCTGCTGAAGGAAGGATTGACCACGGTCGAGGAGATCCTGCAAGTGGTGAGCGTGCAGGAGTAGGCACTTGCATCTACAGGCTCGTTGACACTTGCCGGGAACTAATGCTTTGATTGCGTCTGAACAGCGTTGAGGGTGACAGTGTCTTTCGACGAAGCTCTGCGGATTGCCTCAAGAGAAGAGCGGTTCAGGGCCGCGCTGTATGCGATGAACACCCTCCTGATCCAGAAGGGAATCTATACCCAGCAGGAGTTTGAAGCACTCTTCGTCGAGTGGGTGGGCAAAGAACAGCGCCGCTTCCAGGACGAACCGGTTCAGGCGTCAGCTACTACCGGCTTTTCGGCCTAGGCTTGTACGGCGGGTGCTGGCAGTCCGGCTTTCTCGCGCAGTGAATCCCTATGTCGCACGCTGCACAACCGCATGAACATGGCGGCGACGGCTTCGGCTCCGATGGTTTCTTTGTCTTCAATTCTCTGAAGCAATCCTACCTTGCCCCAGGCGAAAGGGACATTCCCAACATTGACGGCCTGTCCGGCCATCACAACCGCGTCTAGCTGCATAAGGATGGTTGTCCTAAGGGCCTCACCCGAGGGATGTCTCCTCTGTGCCCTCAGTGTCTCAGTGGCTAAAATGTGCTTGTGTCCGCCGCCGGCAAGCTCCTCATCCTCCTGGGCGCCGTTCTGGTCGTCCTCGGCCTGCTGCTGACCCTGGGCGGCAAGCTCAACCTGCCCCTGGGCCGCCTGCCCGGAGACTTCGTCTGGCGCGGAAAGAACAGCGTATTCTACTTTCCGCTGGCGACGTCGATCCTGCTGAGCGTGGTGCTGTCGCTGGCGTTGTACCTGATCGGGCGATTTGGAAAGTAAGGCAATAAGCAACAAGCGATAAGCAATAAGCCTTCTTTCCCGCCCAGCCCGGGACCCGCATCGCTTACTGCTTATCGCTTATTGCTTGTCGCTCGTCGCTATCCCCCTGCCGGGCAACTGCTTAACGCCGAAACCGCGCTACAATGGACACCGCCGGGGATGGCCGTTTTGGGGGATTCCCAAAATCCGGCTTTCATGCTATCTATAATTCGACTGGGCGCTCCCCCTGCCTGGCTCTCCCCACTGGTTCTGCGCAAGGGGGAGGACTATGCCTGAGACGAAGAGCAAGCGCACCCACGAGAGACTTCCGCACCTGATGCCGGCTTCGGTCCGCTGGTCGAACGGCGGCGTCCACGAAGAAGTGTGGTACACCCGCGACGTCAGCCAGAACAGCGTCTTCCTCTATACCGACGTCGAGCTCAAGATGGGCTCCACCATCGAAGTCGCCATGCCCCTGCCCCCGGAGATCACCGGCAGAGACAAGCAGGTGGTGGTGCGCTGCAAGGCCAGGATCGTGCGCATCCAGCAGCGCGAGGCCGATAAGCGCGTGGGCATCGCCGCCGTCTACGACGACTTCGAGGTCGTCCAGCACGACCCGTACGCCGTCGCCCCGCCGCTGGAGTAACACCCTTTTTCCACCGCCGAGAACGCAGAGGACGCAGAGGGTCAGCTACTAGCCTCTAGCCGCTAGCTTACTGCCTCTCGTTCTCCGCCTTCCGCTTTCCCCTCTTTATTTATATTTTGCATTTTGCCCCTTCCCTTCTCTACGGCCTCTGCGTTGGCATCCCTTCCTGGTAACTGGCCACCAGCCACTGTACACTGCGTTTCCGTGGCCCTCGACCCCCAGCTTGGCCTGCTCTTTCCGCAGCCGCGGCGCGTGTGGACCGTCCGCGACCTGATCGGAGCGCTGCGCACCTCCATCGAGCGCGAGTACTCCGACGTCTGGGTCGAGGGCGAGATCTCGAACTTCCGCGCCGCCGACTCCGGCCACCTCTATTTCACCCTCAAGGACGGCGACGCGCAGCTCCGCCTGGTGATGTTCCGCTCGCAGGCCCGGCTGTTGCGCTTCCGGCCCGCGGACGGCATGGCGGTGATCGCCCGCGGGCGCGTCACGGTCTACGAGACGCGCGGCGAACTGCAACTCTCCGCCGAGTATTTGGAGCCCAAAGGCGCGGGCGCGCTGCAGATCGCCTTCGAGCAGTTGAAAGCGCGCCTGGCGGCCGAAGGCCTGTTCGACGCCGCGCGCAAGAAGCCGTTGCCGGCGCTGCCCCGCACCATCGGCATCGTGACCTCGCCGCAGGGCGCCGCCATCCGCGACATCCTGAACGTCCTCCGGCGGCGTCACGAGAGCGTGCATGTGCTCATCTTCCCGGCGCAGGTGCAGGGCGAAGCGGCGGCCGCCGAGGTCGCCGCCGGCGTGAATTACTTCAGCCGCGCCCGCAACGTGGACGTCATCCTGGTGGCGCGCGGCGGAGGTTCGGCCGAGGACCTGGCCGCCTTCAACGACGAGGCGCTGGCCCGCACCATCGCCGCGAGCAAGGTGCCGGTGATTTCGGCCGTCGGCCACGAGACCGATTTCACCATCGCCGATTTCGTCGCCGACCTGCGCGCGCCTACGCCTTCGGCCGCAGCGGAGATGGTGGTCGAGCCCAAGCACGACCTCGAGCGGCGCGTCGCCGACCTGCGCGAGCGCCTGGCCCGCGCCGCCCGCTACCGGCTGCTGAGGGCGCGCCAGACGCTCACCGAGCTGGCCCAGCACGCCGCCTTCGCCCGCATCAACGAGTTCCTCGGGCGGCGCCAGCAGCGCCGCGATGAACTGCTGTTCCGCCTGGCACAGGCCCAGCAGGACCTGCTCGAGCGCCATCGCCGGCGGCTCGACGTCGCGGCGACGCGTCTGCGGCACTACGACCTGCGCGGGCGCCTTGCCGGTTTGAAGCGCGAGCTGGCGGCCCGGTTTGCTGCGCTGGGCGCAGCCGCACGCCATCACTTGCTCGAGCGCCGGGCGTCCCTGGACCGCCTGGCCGCGCAGCTCGACGGGCTCTCGCCGCTCAAGGTGCTCGACCGCGGCTATGCGCTGGTCTTCGACGCCGCCGGCAACCTGTTGAAGGACGCCGCGCAACTCGCCCCAGGCGATGAGATCTCTGCCCGCCTGGCGCGCGGAACGATTCACGCCACCGTGCGGAAAACCAGTGGCTAGTGGTCAGTGGCCGGTGGTTAGAACTTCGGTCTTGCTGATTGCTGACTGCCGAGTGCTGCTGGCCGCCGGCTGCCAGCGGCTTGCGGCCTGCCGCGAGCTCGGGTTACTCAGTACTCGATACTCGGTACTCAGTACTGGCAACTCATCGCCGCGGATTCCACCCGCGCTCCGTAGAAACGCAGCTTGCTGCGTCTCCAGGTGGCTACCAACCAACGTCGTCATCCTGAGCGAGGGAGGGCTCCCGCGCGCTTCCTCCAGCGCGGGAAGCCCGAGCGAAGGATCTAGGGTTTTGCTAGATGCTGATTGCTGAATGCCGACTGCCGCCGACCGCTCGACGTAGAGACGCAGCTTGCTGCGTCTCTACGTAAGGATCTTCAGCGCCACCGCCGCCTTGCGCTCGGTCAGGATCTTCTCCGCCAGCGCGTCAGGCGCGTCCTCGGGCAGAAAGTGCGAGGCCGAATCAAGGAACACCGGCTCGCGCGCGTTGCGCAGGTTGTCGCGCATCCGGTAGGCGTGCAGGCGGCCGAACACCGGGTCGCGCTTGCCCCACAGGATGTCCGCGGGCGCGGTGATCTTGGCCAGGCCGCGCTCGATCTCGCTCATCGTGCGGCCGGCGGGATCGGATTCCCGCAGCGGGATCATGCGCGGAAAGGCCAGCACGCCCGTGCGTGAGGCGGCGTCCGGAAAAGGAAAACGGTAAGCATCGAACTCGCGCGCAGAGAGCTTGCGGGTCACCGCCATGCGCAGCGCCAGCTCCACAAACAGGTTCAGGTTGCGGACGGTGAAGCTGCCCAGCGGCCCGCGCGAGATGCGCAGTCCCCAGTGCAGCTCGTAGGCGTCCGGGTTGTGCGGCAGGTGCGCCCAGGTGTTCATCAGCACCAGCCGCGCGACGTTCTCCGGATGCGCCACCGCGTAGCCCAGCCCGATGGGCCCGCCCCAGTCGTGCAGTACCAGCGTGATCTTCTTAAGGCCCAGCGCCTCGACCAGCGCGGTGAAGTTGGCGATGTGCCGCTCCAGCGTGTAGTACGCGAGGTTGTCGGGCTTCTCCGAGAGCCCGAAACCGACGTGGTCCGGCGCGATCACCCGGTAGCGCCCGGTGAGCCGCGGGATCACGTTGCGATAGAGGAACGACCAGGTCGGATTGCCGTGCAGCAGCACGATGGGCGGCGCGTCGCCGGCCCCTTCGTCCACGTAGCTCATGCGCTTGCCGTGGACCGTCACGCTCGCCGTACGGAAGGGATACATCTCCCGCAGCCACGCCGGCAGTGCAGGTGTTGCCGGCTGGCCGTTTCGGGATGGGGCTTCCGCGCTCATGAGGACAATCTTCGATTTTACCCGAGCGGCGCGCGCCGGCCGCTTCGGGGGCCGGCTGGAGCATGGCGGTACAATAGAAACTGCGCAGCCGGCCCCGTTCTGGATTCACTGCTTAGAGTTGTGGAATGATGACTCGCTTCTTCGAGCTGGTCACACAAGTGTCGCTGGTGTCGGTGCTGGACATCCTGGTGGTGGCCGCGCTGGTCTACGGCTTCCTGGTGATGCTGCGCGGCACCGGCGGCTACCACGTGCTGCTGGGCGCGGGCGCCTTGGCGCTCCTGTTGGCTGTGGCGCGCGCCGGGCATTTGCCCATGGTGAGCTGGCTGGCCGATCGCCTGTTGCCCTACGCCGTCTTTGCGCTCATCGTCATCTTCCGGGCGGAGATCCGGCAGGCGCTGCAAAAACTGGGCCGCACCCTCGCCTTTCCGCGTCTCACCCAGGGCGCCGGTTCGGATTCCTACGACGACATTGTGCTGGCCGTGAACCTGTTCGCGCAGAACCACACCGGCGCGCTGATCGTCATCGAGCGCGAAGTCGGGTTGAAGACCTACATCGAGAGCGGCGTGCCGCTGGACGCGCGCCTGACCTACGATCTGCTGGCCACCATCTTCCGCCCGAGCGCCCCGCTGCATGACGGCGCGGTCATCGTGCAGAAAGACCGCATCGCCGCCGCGGCCTGCTTCCTGCCCCTGAGCATGAACCCGGTGCTCTCCACCCAGCTCGGCTCGCGCCACCGCGCCGCCATCGGCATCACGGAAGACACCGACGCCGTGGCCATCGTGGTCTCCGAGGAAACCGGCGCCATCAGCCTGGGCGTGGCCGGCGAAGTGGAGCGCGACATCACCGTCGAGTATTTGCGCCAGCGGCTGGGCGAGCTGGTGCACCGCTACCTGCCGCCGGCGGCCCTGCCTACGCCCATCGTCGTCCGCGACGAGTCCCAAACCGTGAAGGGCCAGCAGGAATGAGGAAGCTGTTCGGCACCGACGGCATCCGCGGCGTCGCGGGCGAGTTCCCGCTCGACGCCGATACCAGCTTCATCATCGGGCGCGCTCTGGGACACCACCTGGGACGCACCAACGGTCCGCCGAAGGTCGTGCTCGGTCAGGATACGCGCGAGTCCAGCGCGTGGATCGCGGATGCGGTCACGGCCGGCCTGGCCGCGGCGGGCGTCCGCACGGAAAGCGCCGGCGTCATCACCACGCCCGGGATCGCCTACCTGGCGCGAGCCCGTGGTTTCGCCGCCGGAGTGGTGATTTCGGCCTCGCACAATCCCTGGACCGACAACGGCATCAAGGTCTTCGCCTCCAGCGGCTACAAGCTGCCGGACGCCGTGGAACTCGAAGTCGAGCGGGAGATCTTCTCGCTGCTGGCCGACCCCAAGGCGGCGAGCGTCGCGGAACGCCCCGCGCCGCACGAGCCTTCGCTTCCCGGCAGCGCTTCTCTTCAGCGTCTGTACGTGCGCTGGCTGGACGACCACCCGATGGGAACCGACCTGAGCCATCTGCGCGTAGTTGTGGACTGCGCCAACGGCGCGGCCAGCACGCTGGCGAAAGAAGTGTTCGGGGCGTGCGGTGTGCGCTGCCGCTATCTGCAGGACGCGCCCGACGGGCGCAACATCAACGACCATTGCGGCGCCCTGTTCCCGCACGTGGTGGCGGAAGAAGTGAAGCGCAATGAGGCCGACCTGGGCGTCACCTTCGATGGCGATGCCGACCGCGCCCTGTTCGCGGATGCCGCCGGCAACATCGTGAACGGCGATGCCGTGCTGCTGCTGACCGCGCGCGACCTGAAAACCAAAGGCGCGCTGCGCGGCGACCTGGTGGTGGCCACCACCATGTCCAACATGGGCCTGGAGGCGGCCCTGGCCCGCTCCAGCATCCGCATGCTGCGCGCTCCGGTGGGCGACAAGTACGTGCTGGAGGAGATGCAGAAGTCCGGGGCTGTCCTGGGAGGCGAGCAGTCCGGGCACATCATCTTTGCCGACGACCACACTACCGGCGACGGCCTGCTGACCGCGCTGCGGGTCATGGAGATCATGGCGCGCACCGGCAAGCCGCTTGCCGAACTGGTCGGCGACCTGGAAGTGTTCCCGCAGATCATCAAGAACGTCCGCGTGCGCGAGAAAAAACCGCTCGAACAGGTGCCGGCCGTGGCCCGCGCCATCGCCGAAGCAGAGCGCGCGCTCGACGGACAGGGGCGCGTCGTGGTGCGCTACTCCGGTACGGAGCCGCTGGCCCGGGTCATGGTCGAAGCGAAATCCGAACAGGAAATGCAACAGGCTACCGAATCGATCTGCGCCGCAATCGAGAAGGCGTTGGGCGCTTAAGTCACTTCAGGTCGCGCCAGTTCCTTCCCACGCCGATCTCCGCCACCAGCGGCACGCGCAACTCGTACACTTTTTCCATCCGCTCCTTCACCAGCGCCGTGACTTCCTGCACCTCGGCCTCCGGCGCTTCGAAGACCAGTTCGTCATGGATCTGCAGCGTCATCGAGGTCTTCAGGCGGCGGGCGCGGAGCTCTGCGTCGATGCGGATCATCGCCAGCTTCATCAAGTCCGCGGCTGTGCCTTGTAATGGCGTGTTGATGGCCGTGCGCTCGGCGAAGCCGCGCAGGCTGGGATTCTTGCTGTTGATGTCGGGAATGGGCCGCACGCGGCCGAACAGCGTGCGCACGCGCTGTGTGCGCCGCGTCTCCTCGAGCGTCCTATCAATGAACTCGCGCACCCCTACGTACTTCGCGAAGTAGGCGTCGATGAACTTCTTGGCTTCGCGCTGCTCGACGCCGATCTGCTGCGAAAGCCCGAAGGGCGAAAGGCCGTAAACGATGCCGAAGTTCACCGCCTTGGCGCGGCGGCGATGCTCGGCGTCGATGGCCAGCGGCGGCACGCCGAAGACTTCCGCCGCCGTCAGCCGATGGATGTCGTCGCCGCGCCGGAAGGCCTCGACCAGCAGCGGGTCGGCGGAAAAATGCGCCAGCAGCCGCAGCTCGATCTGCGAGTAGTCGGCCGCCACCAGCACATGGCCGGCCTCGGCGACGAAGGCGGCGCGAATCTCGCGGCCCAGCTCCGTGCGAATGGGGATGTTCTGTAGGTTGGGTTCGGTGGAAGAAAGGCGTCCGGTCGCCGTGCCCGTCTGGTTGAAGGTGGTATGCAGCCGGCCGGTGCGCGGGTCGATCAGTTCGGGCAGTGCATCCACATACGTGGACTTGAGCTTAGAGAGCTGGCGGTATTCCAGCACCATGCGCGGCACATCATGGCGCTCAGCCAGTGCTTCCAGGACGTCCTGCGCCGTGGAAGGCACTTTGCCCTTGCCATATCGGCTGGGCTTGGGCAGCTTCAGGCGGTTGTAGAGCACGTCGCCGAGCTGCTTGGGCGAGTTGATGTTGAACTCCGTGCCGACCAGCTCGTAGATGCGCGCCGCTACCTTCTCCGCTTCGCGTTCCAGGTTCGAGGACATGCGGTCGAGCGCGTGCGCGTCGATCTTCACGCCCGCCTGCTCCATGCGGGCGAGGACCGGCGCCAGCGGCAGGTCGAGCTCTTCATAGGCGCGCAGCAGACCGTCGCGCTCGACCTCCTGACGCAAGGTCGGCGCCAGGCGCCCGGTGATGTCCGCAGCTTCCGCCAGCGACCCGCTCAACTTCAGGTTGAAGCGCCGCAGCGCCAGTTCAGGCAACCCGTGCGTTGAGTACGTCGGGTCGAGCAGGTAGGAGTACAGCATGGTCTCGTGGCGGACTCCGGCCAGCTCGGCGTCGTGCTGCGCCAACGCGTGGATGGCGGACTTCCAATCGTGCACGGCCTTGGGAATCTGCGCATCCGCCAGTGCTTCGGCGAGCCTGCGCATGGGCGGCCCATCTTCAAGAGACACCGTCAGCGCCTCGCCCTTCGCGGCTGAGATGGCGATCACGTTGGCCGGCGCGACCGCCTCGGTCGAGGCGAGCGGAAGCGTGGCCTCTTCTGCCTCTTCCTCCTCATCGCTCCGCGCCGAGCCGGCGATGGCCGGCGCCAGGGCCAGAGCCAGCGGACTGGCATCCGTCACCCGCGCCAGGACGGCTTCCACGTCCGCAGCCGAGCGGGCTTCGCGGTAGTCGATGGGACCGAGATCGGCCGCAGGCGCCAGTTCCTTCAAAAAGCTGGTGAATTCCAGCTCGGCGAACAGCGCGCGCAGGGCTTCGTTGTCAGGCTCGCGGACCTGGAGCGTCTTCAGATCCAGCTCCACTGGTACGTTGCGCTCGATGGTCGCCAGTTCCTTGCTCAGGAGGATGACTTCGCGGTTGTTCTCGAGCGATTCGCGGTACGTCCGTTTTTCCACTTCTGCGGCGCGCTCGAGCGCCTGTTCGACCGAGCCGAAGCGCCGGATCAGCTCCACCGAGCCCTTGTCGCCGATGCCGGGCGCACCGGGGATGTTGTCGATCGAGTCGCCGCGCAGCGCCATCACGTCCACGACTTTCTCCGGCGGGACACCCAGGACCTCTTCCACCTTTTTGGCGTCGTAGACCAGGTTGTCCTTTTGCGGGTTGAGGACGCGGACCTTGTCGTCCACCAGTTGCAGCATGTCCTTGTCGCCGGAAACCACGTAGACCTCGTGCGATTTCTCCGCCGCCTGGCGCGCCAGCGTGCCCAGAACGTCGTCGGCCTCGTAGCCCGGCTCCACCAGGATGGGGATGCCGTAGCCTTCGAGCGCCCGCCGGATGTAGGGAAACTGCTGCGCCAGGTCCGGAGGCGTCTCGGCGCGGTTCGCCTTGTAACCGTGATACGCCGTCTCCTGGAAGGTTTGCGTCTTGATGTCGAACTTGCGCACGGTGGTGAGCTTCGCCGCCTGCTGGTCGCGAAACGTCGGCCCGGCGGGATCGAAGACCGCGGCGATGTATTCCGGCGCGAAGTCCTGCCGCAGCTTGCGCAGCATATTGACGAAGACGTAGACGGCCGCTGTGGGTACACCCTCGCGAGTGGACATCGGCCGCTGCCGCGCCATGGCGTGATACGCCCGGAAGATCAGCGACATGGCGTCAATCAGAAAGACGCGGCCCTTGAAGGAGGATTGAATCATTGTCTGACGCGCACGAGAGAGTCTAGCAGCCTGCTCGACGGGAAGCGGCCTTTCATTGATTCAATGATTGACTGACTCAATGATTCAATCGATCAACATGCAGTCTCCATAAGAGTAAAACCGATAGTTTTCCCTCACTGCATGCTCGTACGCGGCCAGCACATTCTCCCGGCCCGCGAAGGCGCACACCAGCATGAGCAGCGTCGAGCGCGGCAAGTGGAAGTTCGTCAGCAGCGCGCCGGCCACCCGGAAATCGAGGCCGGGGTAAATGAAGATGTCCGTCTCGCCCGAGCCGGGCGTGATCCTGCCCTCGGGATTCGTGCGCGCACAGTGTTCGAGCGTGCGCACCGAGGTTGTGCCCACGACCACGATCCGCCGTCCTTCGTCGCGCGCCTTTTGGATGGCTGCGGCCGCGGAAGGGGAGACGGTGTAGGCCTCGCTATGCAAACGGTGCTTCTCGACCACCTCGGTGTGCACCGGCTGGAACGTGCCCAGGCCGACATGCAGCGTGATCTCGATTGTCTCCACGCCGCGCACACGCAGGCCTTCCAATATCTGCGGCGTGAAGTGCAGCCCGGCAGTAGGCGCCGCTACTGAACCGCGCTCGCGCGCAAAGACGGTCTGATATCGCTCGCGGTCGGCGGCCACGTCCGGTCGATCGATATAGGGCGGCAAGGGCACATGGCCGATGCGCTCGACCGTGGCAAAGAAATCCGCGACCGGGGCAAACCGCAGGCGTCGCTCACCGAAAGAGCCGCGGGCAATGACTTCGGCTTGCAGCTCATCCTGCTCGCCGAAGAACAGCCGCTCCCCGACGCCGATCTTGCGCCCGGGATGCACCAGCGCTTCCCATTCCCCGGCCTGGGGGTCGAGTTGGCGGGTCAGCAGGACCTCTACGCGGCCGCGCAGAAAGTCCCTGGCCGCCGGATTGCGCGGGCTTACGGGCTGGGCGCGTGCGCCGGCGCGGCGTCCGTAAAGGCGCGCGGGGAAAACGCGGCTGTTGTTCAGCACCAGCAGGTCGCCGGGGCGCAGCAACTCGGGCAGGTCAGCGAAGCGGCGGTCTTCCCAGCGCCCCGAAGCCCGGTCCAGGCGCAACAGTCGGGAGGCCGCGCGGTCCGGCAGCGGTTCCTGCGCAATTCGCTCCGGCGGCAGGTGGTAATCGAAGTCGGCGACCCGCACCTCTCGATTATAGGTTTCATGCTATTTTGGCTGCCCGGAGGAACCCTGCCCGGGGGCGGAACACCCATCGGATTCGCCGCGTTCGCCGTGGTGAAGGCGGCCGGCTACACCGGCGCCGCCGTCTGCCTCAACCGCGCCTACCGCTTCGACTGGACCACGAAGAAGAAAGTCCTGGTGGGTCTGGCGCGGACCGGCATCGGCATCGTAGTCGGGGCGACCTTCGGCCTCTCCTGGGGCCTGCTCTACGCCCCTGCCCAGGGTTCCGGCGAGTGGTGGATCCTGGCCTATTACGCCCTGCTGCTGCCCATCCGCATGGGCGAGTGGTACCTGCTCTTGTGGCTGTTCTTCGACCGCGCACAACGCGACCGCAGACGCATGCTGAAATACGCGGCACTCGGGACTCTCTTGTCCTACGCCCTGGACTTCCTGGCCGTAGGGGCGGCCTTGGTCGTCCCCGGGGGCATCTGGATCTGCTAGCTTTCTCCGTTGCCTCGCTGGAATCGCCTGCGGTAGGATACGCCGACTACCGCGCCCGGAAAAGGTCTACTACGACATTAGTAGTATGAAGAGCGAGCGCCAGCATCGTGAGGACATCTGCCGCTTCGGCAAGATGATCCATCAGCGCGGCTTCGTGGCCGCGACCGATGGCAACCTCTCCGTCCGCCTGGACCACGACACCGTGCTCTCCACGCCCACCGCCATGAGCAAGGGGATGATGGAACCCGAGGACCTGGTGGTGGTCGACATGAAGGGCAAGAAGGTCACCGGGCGCCGCAATGTCTCCAGCGAAATCGCCATGCACCTGCTCGTTTACCGGCTGCGTCCGGACGTCAAAGGCATCGTGCACGCGCATCCGCCCACGGCTACCGGCTACGCCGCCGCTGGCATTCCGCTCAACCAGGCGCTGATCTCGGAGATTGTGCTGGCGCTGGGGTGCATCCCTATCGCCCAGTATGGCACGCCCGGCACACCGGAACTGACGCAGGCGCTGGAGCCCTTGGTGCCGCAGTACGATGCCATCCTGATGGCCAATCACGGCGTAGTCACCTACGGCGAAGACCTGCTGCGCGCCTATATGAAGATGGAAACGGTGGAACACTTCGCGCGCATCGCACTGGTCACGCACCTGCTTGGGAGGCAGCAGCTCCTGAGCCAGGAAGACGTCGCGAAACTGATGGTGGCGCGGGAGAAGTACGAAGGTGTAAGCTCGGCTGCCGCCATGGCTCCCGGCTGTCCGGTGACGGCGGCGGACTTGGCCGCGGCTGGAGCGCCCGGATCGGGCAAGCCGCCCGAGCGCATCACCGTGACGCGCGAAGAACTGGCGGCGATTGTGGAAGACGCCATGCGCCACAGCAAGCGGCGCTGGTAGGTGGATTTTGATTTCGTTTCTTGCTGATGTGGTGGTTTGTTCCTGAGACCTGAGACCTGGAGAAAACCGATGGGCGAAGCACTGGGGATGATCGAGACGCGGGGGCTGGTGGCGATGATCGAAGCCTCCGACGCCATGGTGAAGGCGGCCAAGGTGACGCTGGTGGGCTGGGAGAAGATCGGCTCCGGCTACGTGACCGCCATGGTGCGCGGCGACGTGGCCGCGGTGAAGGCCGCCACCGATGCCGGCGCCGCCGCGGCGCGCCGCGTGGGCGAGCTGATCGCGGTGCACGTGATCCCGCGCCCGCATGCCAGCCTGGAAGACGTGCTGCCGATCGGCCGCTCCGGCAAGAGCGCGGCTGCCTAGGCCGCCACGGCTGCGCCGGTGCCATTGCGGCGCGGCTCCTTCTCCGGAGAAGAGTGATCCGATGATACTGGCTCGCGTTGTCGGCACGGTAGTGGCCACGCGCAAAGACGAGCGCCTTGAGGGCCGCAAGCTCCTGGTGTGCCGGCCCGTCAATCCCGCCGGCGAGCCCGACGGTTCCAACTACATCGTCTCCGTGGATACGGTCGGCGCGGGCTTCCATGAGACCGTTTTGCTGGTGGGCGGCTCTTCCGCGCGTATGGCCGCCGGACTGAAGGACTCTCCCGTGGACAGCGCCATCGTGGGCATCGTGGACACGGTGCGCACCGATTCCGAGAACGAAAAGCGTCTGGCCGCCGGTCCGGCCAAAGGCAGGCGGGCATGATGCTGGCGCGCGTGATTGGCCGTGTCGTAGCCACAGCGAAACATCCGAGCCTGGCCGGCCAGAAGTTCCTGCTGCTGCAACCGATCCGGCAGGACGGCTCGGCGCGCGGACGCCCGCTGGTGGCGGTGGACGCCATCGGCGCCGGCTTCGAGGAGACCGTCTACTGGTGCCGCGGCCGCGAGGCCGGTCTGGCCTTGGGCGGCGAAGTGCCCACCGACGCCGCCGTCGTCGGCATCGTGGATGCCATCACCGCCGGCTCTCCGCCCGCGGCTGGCAGGGCCTCGCGATGATCCTGGGCCGCGTGCTCGGCGAAGTCGTGGCTACGCAGAAACATCCCTCCCATCAGGGCCGCAAGGTGCTCATGGTCCAGCCCGTCCACCCGGATGACAGCGAGCGCGGTGAACCCATCCTGGCGCTGGATGCCGTGGACGCCGGCGTGGGCGACCGCGTCCTGGTCGTGCAGGAAGGCTACTCCGCCATGAGCGCCGCCGGCCGCGTCAACGCTCCTATCGATATGACCATCGTGGGCGTGGTGGACGCAGTGGATATGCTGAAAACCTAGCCCCGATTCACACGCGATTACCAGGGATTGATTCTCAGTTCCTGGAACTCGTCTGGCTCCGTTGACATCCTGTCTTGAAGGGGCGCGGCTTCAGCCGCGCCGTAAGCGGCCCCACAATGAATTGTCGTCCCGCGGGCCCGCGAGGGAGCAACGCGGACCGAGCGGGCCCCGAAGGGACCTTGGTGTTTCTGCCATTTCCTGCCAAGACTCCTGTTGAGGATGTGAACAGAGCCAAACCGCTCTAGTTCTTAGTTCATAGTTCAAAGCTCCCCAATCCGTGTCCATCCGTGGCCAAAGTCTTGTCTCTATTCGCCCCCGATCCGGAACCTCATCCCCGCGCGCAGGTTCACTCCCAGGGCCGGATAGCCCACCACTTCGTTGTAGTCCCGGTCGAGCAGGTTCTCGACATTGGCGTACAGAGTCACCCGCGGGTGCACGGCGTACCAGCCGCCCACGTCCACGCGCGCGTAGCCGGCGGCGTGGTCTACGGCTGTGGAAGCCGTGAAGAAATCCGAATCGGGACGCCGCCCCACGAAGCTCCCGCCCAGGTTGCCGCCCCAGCGTCGCGCCAGGTAGGTAAGCCGCAGCGAGCCCAGGTGCCGCGGGCGTCGCAACAACTGCGCTCCCTCCGGCTGCGGCCCGAACGGAGCCTCCAGCACCTGGGTCGAAGTGTAGACATACGCGGCGTCCAGCGTCAGGTCGCGCCGCAGCCGCCCGTGCACTTCGACTTCCGCGCCTTGCGCAAACGCGCGGTTCACATTCACGTACTGGCTCTGGAAAGTCACCGGATCGATGACGAAGTTGATCTGGTTGCGAAACAGGTTATGGAAGTACGTCGCGCTCAGAGCGAATCGGTTGTTCGCAAAACCCTGCTCGAAGCCGCCCTCGAGCGAGCGGTTCTCCTCTGCCTTCAGGTCGGGATTGGGCAACGTAGGAAAGGTCCCGGTGAAGCCGAAACTCTCCTCGAAGCGCGGCGCCTTGATGCCTTCCCCGTAGGCGAAGCGCAACCGCGTGCCGGAAAGCGCCTGGCCCCCGTGAAGCGCCAGCACGCTCACCGAGACGCGCGGCACCACCCGGTCACCGAAGCTCTCATTATGCGCATAGCGGAAGCCGTAGACGGCGGCGAACCTGCCGCGTGTGAACACCTGCTCCGCGTACAGCGCATGGTTCCGCCGTAGCCCCCGCGTGTGGCTGGTGCCGAGCGCCGGCGTGAACGTCGCGAAATCGAGAGTGAGGAACTGCGAGTCCAGCGCGCCGTTCTCGTCCTCGAACTCGTAGCCGAAAGTGGTGCGCAGCCAGGCCCGCGGGGCGTACTCGCCCTGATAGCTGAATCCGGCGCGGTTGATGTTGGTGAAGGCGGAAAAGAAGCAGTCGGTGAAGTCGAAGGCCACTACGTCGCAGCCGCGGTCGGCCACGTTATCTTCGTTCAGGCGCTTGTGGTTGTACTCGTAGCCGCGCAGCCGATGCTGCCAGCGCGCCGGCGCGGCAACCACCAGCTCCGCCGAGGCCAGGAAATTCCTTTGGCGCGCGAACTGGTCGATGTCCGGCGACGCCAATGGCTCTCCATTGAAGTTCCACGCGCCCTGCACGCCGGAACGGTTGTTGGAATGCCGCGCCCGCAGCCGGAAGAAGACCCGCGGCGAAAGCACCACGCCGATGTTCCCTCCCTGTGACGAGTTGCCGTACTCGTCGTTCACTCCCTCGCCTTGCGTGTGGAACTCATCGGCGAACAGGTTCAAGTCCAGACGGCCCCGCGCGCCCGCCAGCGACGCATACCCGTGCGCCGTGGAGAAATGCCCCCCGTCAGCGCCCAAGCGCAGTTCCGGAGTCCGCGTGTGCCCCGTGGCGGAGAACACTTCCACCACGCTGGTCATGGCGTCGGAGCCGTAGAGAGTTGCCACCGCGCCGCGCACGAACTCCAACCGTTCGGCTTCCTGCAGCGGCACCACGCCGAAGTCGAACGTTCCGCCCGGTTCGGCCACCGGAACGCCATCCACCAGGACCTTGTTGTAGCGCGAGTCGCCGCCGCGCACGAACAGCGAGGCGATGCCGCCCCGCCGCCCGGCTGTACTGACTACGGCCCCGGGCAGAAAGCGCAACGCCTCGCTCTCCGCCGTGGGCTGCATCACCTCGAGGGTTGCGCGGTCAAGGATCGCAACCGGCGCTCCGGACTCGGCGGCGGGCAAAGGCGTTCCCGACGCCGTAACCACCACCGTCTCCGCGCGCCCGGCCACCGCCAGTTGCGCCTGGTGCCCGGCATCGCGCGGAATCTCGACTGCGCCTTCGTATGCGGCAAAGCCTGCCGCCAGAACTTCCACGCGATATGCGCCGGCAGGGACTTGCGCGAACACCGCTGCGCCCTGCGCGCTGGTGGCCTGCACGGCCACCGCCGTGGAGCTCTCTTGTTTGTACAGCGTCACGCGCGCGCCGCCGACTGCAGCGCCATGCGGATCGACTACGCGAACCGTGAGTTGCTCAGCCGGGGCGCACACCCATGCGCCCAGCAAGACCGGAACCACCAGGAAACCACGAAGCGGCATCGAATCCTCCTTTGCACGCGAAAGAGGTTGATAGGGCGGCTTCGCGCCGGTCTCCTGGCTTTGCGAGTTCGGATGCCGCAATCAGCATCCCTTCATGCGGCCGGCCTTCCCATGGACAACATCCCCACAGTGACTCGGCCGCGACAGCGCTCGCTTACAGTTGCGCGGCAGCGCGGGATTCTCACCCGCTTCCCAGTCCCCGCCCAGCGGCGGGGACGCGCGAACCCGGATTGAGAAAGAACAGGCGGACCGAACAGCGTCCGTCAACGACCAAGACTGTAGTCGGGATGAGGAAAGCTGTCAACGCGCCCGCGCGACGTTCTGCTCCGCGAACTCGCGGATGCGGTCGAGCGTAGCCTGCATTTCGGCGTGATAGCGCTCGAGGGCGGCCGAATCGGCGTCCGCCGGTACATCGATGAGCCGCCCAATACGTACCAGGGCCCGCGAGAAGGGCTTGGGAATCATGAACTGGTCCCATGAAGGCAGGATCCACGGATCCTCGAGCGCGATGTGGAAGCACATGACGGGCACGCCGGTGTTGCGCGCCAGCAGCACCGGCCCCGGCTTGGCCACGTAGCGCGGCCCGCGCGGGCCGTCGATGGTGAAGGCCACGGTGCGCCCCTGGTCGATCTCGCGGTGCATGCCCAGCAGCGCCCGCACCGCGCCACGCGAGCTCGATCCCCGCACCGCGCCATAGCCGAACTTCTCGATGATGCGAGCGATGTACTCGCCGTCGAAGCTCTGACTGGTCATCACCGCGATCTCACGCCGGCGGAAGTGCCAGGTGGCCACGAACACGCAGCGATGCCAGAAGACGTAGATGGCCGGGCGGACGTTTCCTTCCGGCGGCCCGCCCTCCTCGATGGAGACCGACCAGCGCAGCGTCGGTGCAATCAGGCGAATGGCGAGCGTGCCCGCCCACGTGGCCAGCCAAATCACGAAGCGCTGCCACGCCGTGAACCGGACTCCCGTCTGCGGCTTCTCCTGCGGCGCCGCGGCGGCGGCGCTCACGCGTACTTCGTCCATCGCCACACTTCCGCCAAGGTAGGCCGCTTGCCGTACATCAGGATGCCGATACGGTAGATGCGCGCGCACAGCGTCAGCAGCCCCCAGGTGGTAGCCGTCAGCAGAGTCAGGCAAAGGGCGATCTGCCACGCCGGCGGAATCTCCACCAGGATGCGCACGTACATCAGCAGCGGCGCAAAAAAGGGCACCATGGAGAGCCAGATGGAAACCGTGGCGTCCGGCCGGCGGATGACGAAGAACACCAGCACGATGGAGACCAGCAGCGGCAGCATCACCAGCGTCTGCAACTGGTAGGCTTCCTGCTCGGAGTTGGTGATGGCGGCCAGCACCGCCCACAATCCCGCATACAGCAGATATCCGAGCACGAAGAAGACCGGGAAGAAGAGCGCCGCGCTGGCCGGCACTTGCAGGGTGATGTCCTTCCACTTGGCCATGGCCGGCACCAGCACGGCCACGCCCATCAGCGCCCAGATGCCCATCTGCGTCATGCCCACGCAGCCCACGCCCAGGATCTTGCCCGCCATCAGCTCGCGCGAAGAGATGGAAGAGAGCAGCACCTCGACGATGCGCGACGCCTTCTCCTCCAGCACCGAGCGCATCAGGATGACGCCGTACATCAGCACTACGCCGTACAGCGAGGTCACCAGAAGAACTGTCATGATGACCATGCCGCGGCCGCTCCAGCGCCGCTCCGTTCCCTGCTCCACGCGGACGGTCTGCAGCTCGAAGGGGCGAAGCAGTTCCTGCATGTCGACGGCGCCGGCGCCCTGCCGTCGAAGCTCCTCGCGCATCATCGCCACCTGCAGCGCGACGCGCAGCCCGCCCCACTCCATGAAGTCGCCCACGCCCCGCGAGATGTAGAGCGCCTTGCGCTCGGCCAGAGCGTCGTCGGTGGCCCACAGGTAGCCGTCGATGGTGCCGGCGGCCACCTGCGCGCGCAGCGACTCCCGCTCCGCCTCGGTCGCCTGGGTGCTCACGCGCACCTGGAACTTCACCGCTGTGGGATTGCTCTCGTCCACCTCGGTGAGCTGCTGGCGCAGCATTTCCCCGAACTCCGCCCGCGACGTCACCACCACGATGCTGCGCCGCGCCTCCAGCCGGTAGCTGGCCAGCTTCGCAGGGAGCACCAGCAGCAGCGAGACCAGCAGCGGCATCAGCAGGGTGGTGAACCAGAAGGCGCGCGTGAGCACCCAGGCCCGGTACTCGCGCTTCAGGACGAGCCACACGTTACGCATCGGCCTTCCCCACCACCTCCAGGAAGATCTGCTCCAGCGAGGGTTCCACCAGCTCGAAGCGGCTCACGCGGCAGCTCGCGGCCACCAGCTTCAGGAACTCGTGCGCGTCGGCGCCCGCCTTGAGCCGCACTTCGGCGTAATTGCCGTAGTCGTTGAACGATTCCACCACGCCGTTGCCGGTCAGGAACGCGGCTGCGCCCTCATAGCTCACGTGCACCATGTTCCGCCCGTAGCCGGCCTTGATCCGCTTCAGGTCTCCCTGCAGCACGGCACGTCCGCGGTGCAACAGGCAGATCGTGTCGCACAGGCGCTCGATCTGCTCCATGCGATGGGTGGAGAACAGGATGGTGCGGCCGGCATTCTTCAGCTCCACCAGCACGTCCTTCAACATGGCGGTGTTCACCGGATCCATGCCGGCGAAAGGCTCGTCCAGGATGACGAATTCCGGGTCGTGCAGCAGCGCCGCCACGAACTGCACCTTCTGCTGCATCCCCTTGGAAAGCTCTTCGACCTTGCGCGGCAGCCAGTCTGCGATGGCCAGACGCTCACACCATTGCCGCGCGCGCCGTGCCGCTTCCTCGCCCGCCAGTCCTTTCACTTCGCCCAGGAAGCGCAACTGGTCCAGCACCTTCATGCGCTTGTAGAGGCCGCGTTCTTCGGGCAAGTACCCGATGCGCCGCAGGTGCTCGCGCCGGAACGGTTCGTCGAAAAGACGCACTTCCCCCGAATCCGGCACCAGGATGCCCAGGATCATGCGCAGCGTGGTGGTCTTGCCGGCGCCGTTCGGCCCCAGCAGCCCGTGGATGGTCCCGGGCGCGATGGAGAAGGCGAGGTCGTCCACCGCCACGAAGCGGTCAAACGCCTTGCGGACGCGGTCCAGTACGACGGTGGCCATTCCGCTCTGAGTGTACGTGATTTTCTCAGCCGATACCCAGGTAGGTATCGATCCACTGGCGCACGGTGATGCGGCGCTCGTCAGTGGGCTCGAAGCGCAGGCCCACGACATCAGGATCGCGCCGCCACACCACCGTGGCGCCCAGCTTCAAGGGCTTCTCTCCCGGCAGCGTGAAGCTCACGTCGACGGCCTCCCCCATGGCGAGCTTCTCGGCGCAGCGCATCGACATGCCTCCGGCGCTCACTTCCAGGGTGGAGGCGGTGCACTTACGGCCCGCGCGTTCCAGAGCGACCTCGGTGAACACGGGAACACGCACGTAAATGCGCAGTTCGTTGATGACCAGCAGGTGCGTGGCCCGCACCACCTTCAGCACCGACTGACGGTCCACCGGCTCCTGCAACATGGCATTCACGCCGTACTTGGAGTAGCGGATGGCCTCTTCCGGGCTGCGGCTCAGGCCATACACCACGATGCGGCGGTTCGAGGGCGAGCCGCGCGCCGCCTTCAGGATGGCCTCCGCATCTTCGTTCAGCCGCAGCGCGCAGGCCTCGAATTTCTGTCGCTGCAGGCGCTCCACCGGGTCTCCCACCACGGCTTCCGTCCGGATGCCAAACTGGCGGAAGCAATCGCGCAAGATGCCTGCCGCCGGCTCCTCCAGGCCGAACAGGGCCACAGTGGCGGACTTGCGCTCCTCCGGCGCCGGCTTCGGACTGGTGCTCATCGGTCGCTTCTTTCCCTGGGAGAGTGGGAACGGCATTGTTTCGCGTCGCCGGGGCCTTTGGCAACAGGTTTCCAGCCTCTAGTATCATGATGCCCCCGGCGCACGCTTTCCGCGCCGGCGGGCGAAGCATGGCACAACGCGGCACTCCATCGGGTTCCAAAGCCACGGCGCGCGGCCCCGCTCTCGGCCGCGGGCGCAAGTGGCTGATGACCTTGCTGTTCCTGGGCTGTTTCGGCTTTGCCGGCGGCGCTGCCTTCCTCCTGTTCGCTCTGGTGCCGCTGGAGCATGCGCTCGAAGCGCGGGGCTGGGGACAGGCCGGCATCGACCGCCTCCTCGGCCTGCTGGTCTTCGCCTGGGGCCTGATCGCCCTGGCGGTCACCGCGCTCTATTACCGCCTTGCACTCGGGCGCACCTATCGCCCGCGGCAGGCGCATCTCGTCCTGCTGCTCGTCGTGGTCGCAGCCGGCGCCGCCTTCGTCATGTTCCTGGACACCGGAGTCGGCATCATCGCCGAGCGGCGCGCCCGCGTCCAGCAGCTCTCCCGCAACCTGACCTTCGGTCCCTACCCCGACCTGGACGACCTGAAGAGCCTCAAGTTCCAGCACTACGACGGCGTGATTACTCTGCTGCATCCCGCGCTTCCCTTCGAAAAGGTGCTGCTCGACCGCGAAACCGCCAACGCCGGCGAGGCCGGCATCCCGGTGTACTCCTTCCCCATGCTGCCCTGGATCTCGGAGAACCGGGACGCACTGGAGGCCATCCGCCGCCTGCTCGGCGACGGCAGCAAGCGGTACTACGTGCACTGTTATCTGGGCCAGCATCGCGCCAACCTCGTCCGCCAGATGGCCACCCACGGGCTGGCGCTGGCGGGAGAATCCGTGGACGAGCTGCTGCCCGAACGTCTTGAGCGCGGCACGATTTTCACCTACGAGCACAAGCGCATCGTCCTGGGACCGCTGCCCGTGGAGCAGGAATGGTTCACCGCCGTACTGCGCCACGGCGTGCGCGAGGTCATCTCCACGCTCGATCCCGCTGATCCCGACAATCAGCCCTGGATCGAGCAGATCAACAAGGTGGCCGCCGACTACAACCTGCGGGTCACCACCAAGCCGATCGATACCCATGCGCCCGACCCGCTGGCCATTCGCGACCTAGCCCAGTACGCGCGCAACTCAGGCGAGCGGGTGTACATCCTCGGCTACCGCATAGGACGCTGGGTCTGGCCGCTCGATGCCGCTCTCGGCGGCGGGCAGTTTGTTCCCGTCCCCATCGGACGCGATTCCTTCGAGCGCGGGCCGCTGTTCAAGTTCAACAGGAAATATGTGCTCGGGCCCTACCCGACCGACGACGAGATCGGAACCCTGAAGCTGGCGGGTATCCGTGAAGTCGTCTCCCTGATGGACGGCACGAAGCCCGACAACCAGCGCTGGATCCAGCGTGAGCAGCAGTGGACTGCCGTCTACGGCTTCCAGTTCACCCACATTTCCATTCCGTCGTCGGGCGACGCCAGCGACCAGATCAGCCAGGCCACGGACTACGTCCGCAGCCGGCCCGGCCCCCTCTACATTCACGGCTTCCGCACTGACGAGCGCGTACAGGCGGTGGCCAACCGGCTGCGGTGAGAGGGGCAGTTCTCAGTTCTCAGTTCTCAGTTCTCAGTTCTCAGCCCGCAGGTCGCAGGTCTGATGGACCCCCTCCCCTCCCCCTATTTTCCTGCAAAATCTTCAAAGCAATAGACTTAGGGGGCTGGGGTCGGGCAAAATATTGATGTCAAAGAGCTTAGGGCCAAAATAGTCAAAACAAAGAACTTATCATTTTGATAAGTCATTAAAAAAGTTTATATCAAGTAATGAGGGCTTGTCAAGGGGAGAAAGCGATTTCTGCCGCGAAGACAGTTACTTGGTTGCTTTGGCTGCCTGGCCTACTTTGCGACTGCGCCCGCCGTCTGCCACAAGCCGATCGGCAGGATGCCCATTCCAGAGAATCCCGGGACGATACGCTTTGTAAAAGCCCTGTGGAGTTATCTCAGGCTCAAACAGCGATGCTTGGGACTCGCTCGGCCGCCGAGATTTTGTGAATCGTGATTTTGCCCCTCTCAAATATTCTTCGTCGAGCTCGATGCAGATCCACTTTCTCCTTAGTCGGTCACAGACTTCCCCGGTGACACAACTTCCCGCGAAGGGGTCGATCACGCGGTCCCCAACGTCCGTGAGCATGCGTACAAAAAACTCGGGTATTGCCGCCGGAAATCTCGCGGGATGAGGTTGAATCCCCTTGTGCTTACAGTACCTTAGATACTCTCCGTTACTCTCGGTGTTTGCGAGAGCTATCAGATTTGGTGGAATCGAAGCGCCATTATCGATTCCAAACTTGTCACTTATGTCATGTCCAGATGGCCGTTTCTTTGGTTTGTAGCCGTTCCTCAGAAGCTCTCGCATGCTTTCGCTATAAGGTTGAAGCACCCGCCGATTGTCAGCGCGGGGCCACGGGGACGCAGAAAGCCACCAGATGCAATTGACTGCGTCCTTCACTCGGATTCGGCGCACGGTGACCCACTCGGCTGGTGTGGGCAACTTCGCGGGATTCCACCAGTAGAACTCCTGGGCTAAATGGAAGCCAAACTCTTCACAAAGCATGATTAGAAGCTTGAAATGATAGAGGCTACGGGTTGGTTGCCCAGGAATCCAAGCTCCTCCAATGTCGATGACCAAGCTGCCGTTGTCCCTCAGAACCCGCCGAAAGGCTTCGGCGAATGGTCGGAACCATTCAAGGTATTGGCTTGCGTCAGCGTTTCCGTACCCTTTCTTTCTGACCAGGCCAAATGGTGGGCTGGTCATGATCAGGTCCACGGAAGACTGCTTGACATACTGATTCAGATAGAGGCAAGAATCGCCATGAATAACGGCGCCGTGTTCCGTGACCAGATAGCCCCTTGGTGCTTGAGTTGCCATATGCCTATTTCTGAAGTTCCAAGACCTTCAGCTTCATTGCGTGCTTGGCCTCTCTGTTGAGCACATCCAAAATCCTCAAGGAATTACCTACAACCTGTCGGATGTCTGCGCCATCAACCATGACCACGCAGAGGTTGGAATCTTGCATGATTTTGTTTGCGTAGCGACGGGCCTCTTGCCCGATCTCCCCCGTACTGACAACGACGACGACGTTGCTCTTGAGAAAGTGGGTGAGGCCAACTTCTTTTGCAACGTCATCAACAGTAACCCTGGCCGTGTTTTTACATTGTACCTGCCATCTAGAGAACACCAGACGACTCGATTCGAAGATTACATCAACTTCGGCTCCACCAGTGGCTATTCCGCGAAGGCGGGTTGCCCGGTACTCAAGGTCCACGAGTCGCATTAACTTGAACGCTAATGCCTCAAGGGCTAAGCCTCTCGTATGACGGTCCGTGGCACTGAGCTCCGTGACAATCTCAGAGAAAGGTCTGCGGAGAAGCGGACGCAGGTCGTCCGGCAAGCGCATTTCGAGCTGCCGGAGCAGGGGTTCGACAACTTCTGCAACCAATTTCGGTGTTGCGGAGACGACCGGTGGTTTGGCTCGGGTGGACTTCTTGAGCGTTATGTATCCCGCCTTCTCTAACGGATACAGGACCTGTTTTGCCAGCGCCTTCTCGTTGTATTTCTGACCGTACGTAGCCGTCGCCGCTTTTTCGATCTCATTCGAGGGGTAGCTTCGATCCGGTCCGAGGTTGATCAGCGTTCTGAGGAAGAATCGCTGGGGTAGGCTAAGCCTTGCCAGAACGTCGATGTCCTCCGTAGCGACTCCTAGCATCTTCCGCAAGCGCGACTCGTCGACCCTATAGCCGTCAGAAAAGACGCCAGCCTTTTCAAGCCAAAGCCGCATGATGCTGGGGTGTTTGCCGCCTCTTGGGAAGTGAATTCCACGCTCTTCGAGCCATTCGCGCAGTTTGATCAGGGTTACGGGCTCGCCGCTGGCCTGAATGTCCTGAATGCACTGAATCAACGATGCTCCGTTCAGATTCCGCAGGATGTGTCTGGCAAGCGCCTCGTACAGTGCTTTTTCGTCATGTCGGAGTGAATAGAGCTCCTGGCCGAACGTTGTTAGGGTGGCCTGGTCATCAATGATGCCGTAGGCCTGCATGCCGAGCTTTGTGTTATTGGCGAGTTTGGCCCGGTTGTACGCGCTGGTTTCAATGTGAGCATCGAAATACTTCGAACGGACAGCAGCCTCGAAGGCTTTCCAGTCTCCGCCGTGCTGTTTGGCGAACTCTAGGACTTCACGGAGATCTATCTGGCTCGGGGAGAACTCACTCCCGAAGGGCAGATCGCTCTTTCTCATTTGACTCGCGAGAATAGCACGAGTTATTGGGGTGAAGAGCCCCGGGGAATGCCGACCTTGTAACCGTGCGGTTTCTACGACCTACCCCTTGCGGACGCCCACTGCGGCCATCACGCGGTTTCTTCCGGCCTGTTTGGCGGCGTAGAGGGCTTCGTCGGCGGCGCGCACCAGTTCGTCGCGGGTGGTGCCGTTCTCGGGATAGTCGGCGACGCCGGCGCTGATGGTCACCGGGCGCGGCACGCCGGGGAAGGGCCAAGCCTCGACCACGCGGCGCAGCTTCTCCGCCACGCCCATGGCCTTCTCGCCGGTGGTTTCCGGCACCAGGATGGCGAACTCCTCGCCGCCGTATCGGCACACCACGTCGGCCTTGCGCAGTTGCTGGGTGAAGATGGCGGCGATCTGGCGCAGCACCTCGTCGCCCAGCAGGTGGCCGAATTCGTCGTTCAGCCGCTTGAAGTGGTCGATATCGACCATGATCACGGCCATCTGCCCGGTGTAGCGGCTGGCGCGCTCCATCTCCTCCACCACGCGCATCTCGAAGTAGCGCCGGTTGTAGATGGAGGTGAGGCCGTCGAGGTAGGCCATCTGCTTCACGCGGTCGAAGAAGCGCGCGTTCTGGATGGCGCCGGCGCAGATATCGGCCATGGACTCCAGCGCCTGCACGTCGCCGGGCTGGAAGGCGTTCAGCGTCGCGCTCTCCAGCGCCAGCACGCCCAGCGTCTGTCCGAAGGAAATCAAAGGCAGACATAGCTCGGAGCGGGTTTCCGCGTATCCCGGCACGTAGCCTTCGACGGTGGTGACGTCGTTCTCCACCACCGGACGTCCGCCGGCCAGCGCCCGTCCGCAGAGCCCGGCGCCCGAGGGCAGGCGTCCTCCGATGCGCATGCGCGGCGTCAGCCGACCCTGCTGCGCCCGGATGACCAGGTCGCCTTCCTCCTCGCGCAGCAGCACCGCGACCTCGTCCACCGGGAACGAAACCAGGATCATGGAGCAGACCTTGTCCAGCAACTGGTCGAGGTCCAGCATGCCGGTAGTCTCCCGGGCGATGGCGTTGATGGCCTCCAGTTGCGTCGAGCGCTTGCGTTCCAGCGTGTACAGGCGGGCGTTCTGCAGGGCGATCGAGGCCTGGGTGGAGAACAGCGTCAGCAGGTCCACCGTTTCCGCGCTGAAGAAGTCGAGCTGGTCGCTCTGGCAATCGAGCACGCCCACTACGTCGTCGCGCACCATCAGCGGGATGGCGACTTCCGAGCGCGTGGACTCCATCGCCTTCACGTAGCGCGGGTCCTGGCTGACGTCGGGCGCGTAGATGGGCCGCTTCAGTTGCGCGGCCGTGCCGATGAGGCCCTTGCCCACGGGCAACCGGACGCCTTCACTGCCGATTGCGCGCCCGAAATGCGCGCGCACGTACAGCTCGTTGCTCGCCGGGTCGAGCAAAAAAATGGTGGCGTTCTGCACCTGGAAATAGTCGCGCAGGATGGAGAGGATGCGGTTCAGCACCTCATCCAGCTCGAAGGTCGAGAGGACGGCCTGGCTGGCGTCGTACAGGATGGCGATCTTCTGCATTCCTGAGCCGGATTTTACCGCATGGTTTTGCGGAAAACGCGCCCGGAAAGCGCTTACGGCCGCACGCTGGTACCATAACCGGCAGGACGAAAGTCATGTCCGCCCCTGTGTTGCCTTTTCCGGACGCGCGGCGCGTGGTGGAGGAGCGCGCCCGCGAGGCCCGGCCTGCGGAGGTGGAGCCCGTGGCGCTGGCCGAGAGCCGCGGGCGCGTGCTGGCCGAGGACGTTCTGTGCGACCGCGACCTGCCGCCCTTTCCGCGCGCCACGCGCGATGGCTTTGCGGTGCGCGCCGCCGACCTGGCCTCGCCGCCGGCGCACCTGCGCGTGGTGGGCGAAATCCGTGCGGGAGGCGGTCCGCCTGCCGGCTTCGTTTCGCTCGCCGCTGGAGAAGCCGTCGAGATCATGACCGGAGCGGCAGTTCCTGCGGGCGCCGATGCCGTGGTCATGGTGGAATACACGGCGCGCAAAGGCCCCATGGTCGAGGTGACGCGCACGGCCGCGGCAGGCGAGAACGTGGTGCCTGCGGGCAGCGAAGCGCGCGCGGGCGACGTGCTCGTTCCGCGCGGTACGCGCCTCGGGTATGCGCAGATCGGCGCCGCGGCGGCGGCCGGACGAACGGAAGTGCGCGTCGTTCGCCGTCCGCGCGTAGCCCTGCTGGCCACCGGCGATGAAGTGGTGGACGTGGCGGCCGAGCCCGGTCCCAACCAGATCCGCAACTCCAACAGCTATTCGCTGGCGGCGCAGGTGGAGGCGGCGGGCGGCGACCCGGCGCGGCTGCCCATTGCTCCCGACGAGCGCGAGGCCCTGCGGCGGCTCATCCAACAGGGACTGGGAGCGGACCTGCTGCTCATCACGGGAGGGGTTTCGGTCGGCCGCTATGACCTGGTGGAGCAGGTGCTGGCCGAATTCGACGCGGAAATTTTCTTCGCCGGCGCGCTCATCCAGCCCGGGCGTCCGGTAGTGTTCGGCCGCGCGGCGCGCCAGCCCAACGCGCGCCCCACGTTCTTCCTGGGCCTGCCGGGGAACCCCATCTCGACCATGGTGACGTTCGAATTGTTCGCGCGCCCGCTGGTGGACGCGCTCTCCGGCGCCGCGCCCGAGCCGCTGCATTTCCTGCGCGCGCGCTTGAAGTCGGAAGTGAAGGTGAGGACGGGTCTCACGCGGTTCCTGCCCGCGCGTCTTACCGGTCATATCGAGGAGACGGAAGTCGAGCGGGTGCTCTGGCAGGGCTCGGGAGACCTGGCCTCGGCGGCCCGCGCCAACTGCTTCCTGGTGGTGCCTCCGGACCGCGAGCGGTTGGCCGCGGGCGAGATGGTCGCGGTGCTGCTGCGCTAGGCCCGATGTAAGATAGCGCTCCTCGTTCCGTGGCGAAAAAGCTTTCCCATTTCGATACGCGGGGGCGGGCGCGCATGGTGGACGTCTCGGCCAAGCCGGCCACGCGTCGCGAGGCCGAAGCCACGGCCTTCGTGGCCATGTCGCGCCGCGTGCTCAAGGCGTTGCCCAGGAATCCCAAGGGGAATCCGCTGGAGGTGGCGCGGATTGCGGGCATCAGCGCCGCCAAGCGGACCGCCGAGCTGATTCCCATGTGCCATCCGCTGCCGTTGAGCCACGTTGATGTGACCACACGGCTGTGCGAGAATGGCGTCTCCATCGCCGCGCGCGTGGCCACTACGGCGGCTACCGGCGTGGAGATGGAAGCGCTGGTGGCCGCCAGCGTGGCCGCTCTGACCGTCTACGACATGTGCAAGGCCCTGGAGAAGGGCATCGAGATACGCCAGGTCGTGCTGGAGCGCAAGACGGGCGGCAAGAGCGGCGACTACCGGCGGGCGCGCCCGAGGAAATAGCCAACCCCATGCAGGCCAACGTCAAAGTCCTCCTGGTGGACGACAACCCGATGGTGCTGGAGATGCTGCGCGGGGCGCTGGACCCGCTGGCCCACGTCTCGACCTCCACGGACGGCGCCGACGCTCTGCTGAAGGTGATCGACGAGCCCCCCGACCTGCTGATCAGCGACTTTCGCATGCCCGGGCTCGACGGCCAGCAACTGCTGGACAAGATCCGCAGCCGCGCCGCGACCGCCAAGATGGCGGTGATCCTGCTGGCCAGCAAAGCTGATATCACCGACAAGCTGCGCGGACTGCAATCGGTGGAAGAGCTGGTGGAGAAGCCCTTCTTCCTGCGCGACGCCACAACGCGGATCAAGAAGACCATCGATCGCATCGCGCTGGAGAAAATGGCGCGGGAAGCGCCGGGCGAAGGCGTGCTGCGCGGCAGCCTGGCGCAAATGAACGTGATGGACCTGCTGCAGTCGCTGGAGCTGGGCCACAAGACCTGCAAGCTGGTGCTGAGCAACGACGGCGAGCGCTGCGAGATGTACTTCACCGACGGCCAGATCAACCACGCCGTCTACGGACCGCTGAAGGGCGACGACGCCGTGTACAAGGTGCTGGGCTGGCCGGGCGGCAGCTTCACCATCGACTTCACCGGCAAGAGCGCGGAGCAGACCTGCACCCGCTCCACCCAGGGCCTGCTAATGGAAGGCCTGCGCCTGATCGACGAGGCCAACCGCGACGCCGAAGAGAACATCCTCGAAACCTGACATGACGGCCGCGGTGCTCACGGTCAGCGACTCGGCGGCGCGCGGCGAGCGCCAGGACCTCTCCGGCCCGGCGGTGGCGGAGGCGCTGCGGCGCAAGGGGTTCCAGGTCGTGGCCACGGAGATCGCGCCCGACGAGCGCACCACCATCGAAAACGCGCTGATGCGGCTGGCGGCGCGGGCGCAACTGGTGGTCACCACCGGCGGCACCGGTCTGGCCGAGCGCGACGTCACGCCGGAGGCCACGCGCGCGGTGTGCGACCGCCTGGTGGAGGGCCTTGCCGAGCGCATGCGGCTGGAAGGGGCGCGCAAGACGCCCATGGCGGCGCTCAGCCGCGGCCTGTGCGGCACGCGCGGCCAGTCGCTGCTGATCAATCTGCCCGGCAACCCGGCGGGCGCGACAGAATCGCTGGCCGCCATCATCGACCTGCTGCCGCACGCTCTGGAACTGCTGGCCGGGAACACGGCGCATCCCGCCGGCCACGCCTAGAGGCCGTCGCGCGCGGGCTCATTCTTTCGCGTAGAATGAAGCAGTCCGTTTGGATTTCCTCAAGCACATCCTGGCGAAGTACACCGCATTCCTGTGGGGCCTGATGGCGCCGCTGGGCTCGTGGGCGGTGTTCACGATTGCCTTCGCCGACGCCGCGTTCGTGGGCATCCCCATGGACCCGCTGGTGGCGGCCTACGTCTACAAGTTTCCGCAGCAGTTCTGGCTGTATCCGGTGATGGGGGCCGTAGGTTCGGCGCTGGGCAGCACCATCCTCTACGGCATCGGGTGGAAGGGCGGCCAGTTGGTGCTGGCGAAGCGGGTCTCCCCGCAACGCATGGCCAGCCTACACAACTCCTTCGAGCGCCACCCTGCCTGGGCGCTGATGCTGCCTTCCATGCTCCCGCCTCCCACTCCCTTCAAACTGTTCGTGCTGGCGGCCGGGGTCTTCCGCATGCCACTGGGAGAGTTTCTTCTGGCGATCATCGCCGGGCGCATGGCGCGCTACACGATCCTGTCCGTTCTGACGGTCCTGTTCGGCGAGCGGGTGGTGCACACGCTCGGCGACCTGTTCCGCAATCACTTCGGAGCCACGCTGGGCGCGATTGGAGTGGTGATCCTGCTGGTGATCCTCTACTACCGGCTGCGGCGCTCCCCGGTTGCGGAACTGGCGGACTGACGCTTCTGCTCCGCAGCCTACGCGGCGGTGCGACGATCCTCGTGCGGGGAGTGCGAAAAGGAAGCCACCAGCGCGGGCAATCCGAAGAACACCACGGTGAACACCAGGTCTGAGGCCAGCGTGTTGCGGAAGAAGGGCACGGCGGCCGCGTAGCAGGCCAGCAGTCCTTCGAGCGTCTTCGGGTACATGTTCCAGACCGCCCAGACGGCAAAGTTGCTCACCAGGAAGAACGAAACCGAGGTGGCCAGCGCCGCACCGGCCAGGCGCAGCGGGCGGTCGTTCTCGCGCAGCAATCCGCCCAACAGCAGGATGGTCGCGTACCACGCCCAGGTGATGGGCAGGTCGGCGGTGAACGGATAGCCGTACACGAAGCGGTTCAGGACCACATCCGAGGCGGCGAGCATGAGCACCGGGATCCACAGACGGCGCCGTGGCTGGCGCGCTCCAAAGAAGAGCAGCGACGCGCCTACCGGCGTGAAGTTCAGCATGGGCGGCAGGAAGCGCAGGGCGGTGGCGAGCGCGACGAACAGGTAAGCGAGCATGTTCACCTCGGGAAACCCATTATTGCGGCGGAGCGGAGGAGCGTCAAGCAGGCTTCAGCGCAGCAGCCTGCGACGGCCGCTCATCTGCTCGGCCACGGCACGCAGGTCGCGGTCCAGCTCGACCAGCGCCTGCAACGGCCGCCGGCTGCCCGGCTCCGGGTAGACGTAGCGCAGGTCATAGAAGCGCACCAGGTAGCCGCCACCCTCGGTGGGGCTGATGGGCTCCACTTCCAGCATGGGATAGCGCGCCCAGTGCATGTACACGCGGCCCAGAGGGGAGTCCTTCGCGGCCAGGGTGACGGGTGTGTCCTGGCTTTTGTAGCGGATCTCCATGCGATCTTCCGGGTCAACGGTGGCGGTGAACGAATTGACGTGCATGGAGGCGTAGAACTCCCGGGTCTCCGCCACCGCGTACCACAGGAACGGATTCACGGGATAGGGAAAGGCGGAGACGCGGATGGGATCCTCACCCTGGTAGATGCGGGCCTCGAGCGCGGCCACGGCCCGGCGGTGCTGATAATCGCGTACGCCCCAGAAGAAGACCAGAGCAATGAGCGCGAACACGGCGCCGCCGCGCCCGCGCGTAAGCATGCGCCGCGAGGCTACTTCCTCCTGGATGAGGGCGAACAGCGAGGGGAGCACCAGCCCGGCCACCAGGATCACCAGCATCACCGGCTCGATGATGTAGACCGTGTCCCAGGCGACCCAGCGGTCGTAGAACGGCGCGAAGGGGCGAACGCCGTAGCTGTTGGTGAAGTCCAGCAGGATGTGAAGGATGCCGCCCAGGCATCCGTAGAGGAACAACCGGCGCCAGCGCGGGGGCGTGGGCGGCGGGCGCTTCAGGCGCAAACGCAGCCGGTACCAGAGCCACACCACGGCCAGCGACAACGCACCGACGAGTGGGGCGCCCAACAGCGTGTGGGTGAAGCCGCGGTGCGCGCCGAATCCCGCCGCCGGACCGCCCAGGTTCCACAGCAGGTCGATGTCGGGCATCTCGGCGCTGGCCACCATCATGGCCGTGGCCAGCGACGTAGTACGGTTCAGGCCGGCGCGGCTCACGCACAGGTTGGTGAGGAAATGGGCAACGGGTTCCACGGCGCTTGAGCTCAGCTCCTCTCAGGATGGACGTCGCGGCACCAGCAGGGTGAGCGCATCCGGCACGATAGAGACGCGCACCGGCAGCCTGCCCAGCAGTTCGCCATCGGCTTCGGCATGCACTGTGCGCGCCTCGTTCTTCGAGGCGCGGCAGACCACTTCGGTCGCGTCCATGGCTTCGACACCCGGCACACGCCAGTTGATTCCCAGAAAGACTCCCAGCAGATAGAGGAAGTAGCGCGGCTTGACCGGAGGGCGGTAGAGGAGCACGCGCAGGCAGTCGCGATTGAGCGCGGCCCCGGGCGCCAGCCGCCGCAGCGCCCCGCCGAAATAGGAGATGCGCACCGCCATCATCTGGCAGACGGTGAGCGTGTGCTGCGCGCCGCCGGGCTCGGTCACTTCCGCCTCGAAGGGCGGAAAGCGGCGGGTCAGGAACATCCATCCGGCCTGCCAGTAGTACGCACCCATGCCGATGTGCGCCTTGGCAGCCAGATTCATGGAATAGAGCATGCAGGCATCGGGACCGCAACCGGCCATCAAGACGAACCAGCGCGAGCCGGTGGAGCCGTTGGCCGCGGTGTATTCCATGCGGCCCAGAGCGATGCGCTGCGTTGCGCCCTGGACCAGGGCCTGGGCGGCTTGCGCGGGATCGCGCGAGAGCCCCAAATCGTTGGCCAGCGCGTTCCCCGTACCCAGCGGGATGACGCCCAGGGGGGTACGGCTGCCGGTCGCGACGATGCCCTGCAGGGCTTCGTGCACGGTGCCGTCGCCGCCGCAGGCGAGGATGGCATCACAGCCCGCGGCTATGGCTTCAGCGGCTTGCTCGGCAGCACTGCCGGCGTGGCGCGTGGGGACGGCGGACGCCTCGATACCGGCAGATTCCAGCACCCGGCGTACGGCCTCCACGTCGGCGGCGCGGCGCTCCCGACGCACGCCGGAAGCCGGATTGTAGAGGAGCGCAGCCCTGCGCATACCGTGGCACTTTTCTATCACGGGAGCGCAGGGCACGCGAAAACCGAGGTTCCTATTGCGCCGGGGCAGGGGCCGCGGCGACTTGCGCCCTGGCGCGCGTGTACTTGATGGTCATAGTGCGCGCCATGGGAGCCTCGGCCACCGACATGTCGATCCCGAAGTCGAAGCCGTTGGCCTTAAAGCCGCTGTAGATCATTTTCAGCTTGGTCTTCTTGCCTTCCATCTCGCCTTCGCTGAGGAAGACCAGGTTGTCGCCCTCCCACTGGCCCACGGAGACCTCGCAGCCGGCGGTCATATTGTCACACCAGACGCCGCGGAAAACCCTGGCCTTGGGATCCCAGAAGGTCATGCCGTGGCCGTTGAACTTGCCCATGGCGCCGCGCGAATTGTACTGCTCGATGAGCGAGTGGCCGCCCGGACCCAGGCTCACCTTGAACACTCCCTTGCCGGCGCCGCCGGCGGGATTGAACGGGCTGGGTTCGTGCTTCTCGGTGCTGGTCCACGTGCCGACCATCATCCTGGCCAGCTTCTCCATCTCCGGAGCGGGCTTGGGAGCGGACCAGGCCGGGGCCGCCTTCTGCTTCTTTTCTTTCTGAGACGCGGCGGGCAGAACCAGCGCCACCACGGCGAGAACCAACATCGTCACGCGCAAAGTCTCCATGCGACCTCCTCCCGTATGAGAAAGGAATGAATACCTCCGGATTAACCGGGAAAACCCTCTGAGTATAATCCTGCGCATGGCCGCGGCGAAGGAGGTAGCGCAGAAGATCGAGAAGCTGCGCGACCAGATTCGGTACCACGAGCATCGCTACTACGTGCTCGACAGCCCGGAGATCTCCGACGCCGAGTTCGACCGGCTGGTGCTCGAGCTCAAGCGGCTGGAGGCCGAACATCCCGAGCTGGTGACGCCGGATTCGCCCACGCAGCGGGTGGGCGGCAAGCCGGCGGAGGGCTTCCGCAAAGTGGAGCACTCGCGGCCCATGCTCTCGCTCGACAACGCCTACAGCGAGGAAGAACTGGCCGACTGGGAGCGGCGGGTGCACGAGCTCACCGGGCGCAAGGAAGTGGCCTACGTCTGCGAACTGAAGCTGGACGGCATGTCGCTGGCGCTGACCTACGAAGACGGACAACTGGTGCGCGGCGTCACGCGCGGCGACGGCACGGTGGGCGAGGACGTAACCACCAACGTGCGCACCATCCGCTCGGTACCGCTTTCGGTCCCGGTCGCGACGCGCAAGAAGGCCGGACTGCCAGCCGACTTTGAAGTTCGCGGCGAGGTCATCATGCCGCTGGCCGCGTTCCGCAAGATGAACGAAGAGCGCGAGCGCCAGGGACTTTCGCAGTTCGCCAACCCGAGGAACGCCGCCGCCGGGACCATCCGGACGCTGGAGCCGAATATCGTCGCCCAGCGGCGGCTGGACTTCTTCGCCTACTTCCTGCTGGTCAAGGGACGTTACTACTTTGAGCGGCACTCGGAGGCGCTCGAAGCCCTGAAGACCGCGGGCTTCAAGGTGAACCGGCATTACACCGTGGCCAAAAACCTGGCGGAAGTGCTGCGTTTCATCCGCGAGTGGGAAGAAAAGCGCGAGAAGCTACCGCACGAAATCGACGGCGTGGTGATCAAAGTGGATTCCACGGCGCTGCAGGACGAGCTGGGCTACACGGGCAGGGCGCCGCGCTGGGCCATCGCCTACAAGTACGCGGCGCGCGCCGGAACGACCCGGGTGGAAGACATCATTGTGCAGGTGGGCCGCACCGGAAAACTGACGCCGGTGGCCGTGCTCACGCCCGTGCCCATCGGCGGAACAACCGTCTCGCGCGCCACACTGCACAACATGGATGAGATCGAGCGCCTGGGCCTGAAGATCGGCGACTTCGTCGAGGTGGAGCGCGGCGGCGACGTTATCCCCAAGGTCACGCGCGTGGTGGAGGACAAACAGCATCCGCGCGGCCACAAGAAGTTCCACATGCCGAGCGAATGTCCTGTTTGCCACGGGCATGTGGTGCGCGACGAAGGCGAGGTGGACCATCGCTGCGTCAACGCCAACTGTCCCGCCAAGCTGAAGGAGACCATCCGCCACTTCGCCGCGCGCCCGGTGATGAACATCGAGGGCATGGGTGAGGCGCTGGTAGACCAGCTCTGCGACCGCGGCCTGGTGAAAAGCGTGGCCGATATCTACGACCTCACGAAAGACCAGCTGGTCGCGCTGGAGCGCATGGGGGAAAAGTCGGCGCAGAACCTGCTCGATGAGATCGAGGCCTCGAAGAAGCTGCCGCTGGAGCGGGTGATTTACGGCCTGGGCATCCGCTTCGTCGGCGAGCGCACGGCGCAACTGCTGGCCGAACACTTCGGTTCACTTGATGCCTTGATGGACGCGAGCAAAGAAGAATTGCAGCAGGTGGCCGAGGTCGGCCCGCGCGTTTCGGAGAGTATCCGGTCGTTTTTCGACGAGAGGCGCAACCGTGAACTGGTAGAACGCCTGCGCAAGGCGGGCCTGACCTTCGAGGCGAAGAAGAGGAAGCGCGGGACCAAGCTCGCAGGCAAAACCTTTGTGTTGACCGGTACGCTCGCGCACTACTCACGCGACGAAGCCCGGCGCATGATCGAGGACGCAGGCGGCAAGGTCACGGGCTCAGTGAGTAAGAAGACGGATTACGTAGTCGCCGGTGCGGACCCCGGATCCAAGCTGGATAGGGCGCGAGAGCTTGGAGTGAAGGTGATTGGGGAGAAAGAGATGGAGAAGCTCGTAGAGTGATCCTTGAGTCATTGAATCAGTGAATCATTGAAAAGCAACCCCAGCCATCGCACTGGACAGGTCTTCTGGATGTCTTGCAATGATTTAATGATTGACTGATTCAGCGATTCAATCCCTTAGTTTTCCCTTCACTCTTTCCCACGTGGTCTCCAGCGTCTCCGGCAGCACCCTGGTTTCGGCCACGGCGGACATGAAGTTCGAATCCGCGATCCAGCGCGGCAGGACGTGCATGTGGACGTGCCCGGCGACGCCGGCGCCGGCGGCCTTGCCGATGTTCATCCCCAGGTTGATGCCGTCCGGCTTGTAGAGTTCCCGGAGCACGCCTTCCATGCGCTGCGAAAGCGTCATCATCTCCTGCGCGGTCGGCCCCGGCAGCTTCTGCAGTTCGTCGAGGTGCTCGTAGGGCACCACCATCACGTGCCCGGGCGTATAGGGATAGGCGTTCAGGACAATGTAGCAGTGCGGGCCGCGGTGCACGATGAGCGCCTTGCGATCGTCCTTTTCCTTGATTTTCTCGCAGAAGATGCAAGCGGGGGCCTTGTCGGTCTGGGTGACGTAGGCGTAGCGCCAGGGCGTCCACAGGTAATCCATGGGAGGGCAAGGGTACCAGAGTGGACGCGGCCCTCCCAAACGCAGGCGGGCAGCAGGGGGCGCCCGAATGGCATCGAAAAATGAGGACCGCTGGTTTGACACTCCAAAACGACGGTTGCTATAGTTTTTGGGTCCTGTAGCGCGGCGTTCGCGTTGCAGGCCCCGGCCGCTGGGGTCCCAAGCCCGTTGTTGTCACGACACGGGCGTCTCATTCCAGAGAGAGTTGCGCCAGCAGTCCGCGAATTTTTTTCGATGGCTCCGGATTCCGCACGCGGACGGAGCCTGAACAGGACACGACTTTGTCAGACCCGAAGCCGACCAACCCCGAAAACAACCCGATCAACCCGGAAGCGACTGCCGCAACGCCCGCAGTTCCAGCGCCGGAGGCTGCACCCCCGACCGTAGCAGCTCCAACGGCGCCCTCGAGTACGGAGCCCGCGGGCGAGAAAGAAACCGTAGATTTCGCCCAGGCGCTCGAAACCTACACGGCCGAAACCGAGGGCGTGCTGGATGAGAAGGTCCACACCGGCACCGTGCTCAAGATCACGCCCACGCACGTGGTGGTGGACGTGGGCCTGAAATCCGAAGGGCTGGTGCCCATCGCCCAGTTCCAGGATCACGCGGGCAACGTCAAGGTGAAGCCGGGCGACGAGATCCCGGTGATGCTGGAGCGCGGCGAGCATGAGGAAGGCTACGTCCTGCTCTCCTACGAGAAAGCCCAACGGCTGAAAGTGTGGGACGACATCGAGAAGGCCTACCACGAGAATCGGGCCATCCACGGCAAGGTGGTGGAGCGCGTGAAGGGCGGCCTCTCGGTGGACATCGGGGCGCGCGCGTTCCTGCCCGGTTCGCAGGCCGATATCCGCCCGGTGCGCAACCTGGATTCGCTGGTGGGTCAGGAATTCGACGTCCGCATCGTCAAGCTGAACAAGAAGCGCGGCAACATTGTGGTCTCGCGGAAGCAGCTGCTGGAGGAAGAGATTGCGGCCAAGCGTTCGAAAACGCTGGAGCATCTGGAAGAAGGCGCCGTCCTCACCGGCACGGTGAAGAACCTCACCGACTACGGCGCGTTCATCGACCTGGGCGGCATCGACGGCCTGCTGCACATCACCGACATGTCCTGGGGACGGCTCACGCACCCGCGCGACCTGGTGCACGTGGGCGATGAGATCCAGGTGAAAGTGCTCAAGTTCGACAAGGAGAAGCAGCGCGTCTCCCTGGGCTTCAAGCAACTGACCCCGGATCCGTGGCTGGACGCGGCGCACCGCTATCCGGTAGGCGCGCGGGTGAAGGGCCGCGTCATCTCGGTGACCGATTACGGCGCTTTCATCGAGCTGGAGCAGGGCATCGAGGGCCTGGTGCACGTCAGCGAAATGACGTGGTCCAAGCGCATGAAGCATCCGTCGAAGGTCGTCAAGGTCGGCGACGAGGTGGAGGTGGTGGTGCTGGACGTGAATCCCGGCGACCGCCGCATCTCGCTGGGCCTGCGCCAGCTTCTGGCCAACCCGTGGGAGTCGTTGCAGGAGCGCTTCCCCGTCGGCACCGTGGTGGAGGGCCGGGTGCGCAACCTCACCGAGTTTGGCGCCTTCGTGGAGATCGAGGACGGCATCGACGGCCTGGTGCACGTCAGCGATATCAGTTGGACCAAGCGCGTCAAGCATCCGTCGGAGGTGCTGAAGAAGGGCGACCGGGTGAAGACCGTCATCCTGGCCATCGACAGCAAGAACCGCCGGCTGTCGCTGGGGATCAAGCAGCTCCAGCCCGACTCCTGGGAGGCGTTCTGCAACAGCCACCATGTCGGCGACGTGGTGCACGGCAAAGTGGTGCGCTCGGCCCCGTTCGGCTACTTCGTGGAAGTGGCGGACGGCGTCGAGGCCCTGTGCCACACCTCCGAGGCCGTGGACGAGCACGGCACACAGATGAAGCTGGAGCCCGGCGCGGAGCACAACTTCCGCATCCTCAAGATGAGCCCGCAGGAGAAGAAAATCGGGCTCAGTCTGCGCGCCGTGGGCAAGGAAGGCAGCCGCGCCGAGGTCGAAGCTTACAAGCACTCCGCTTCCAGCGCCACTTCGACCATCGAAGAGCTGATGTCGCTGAAGCGCGCGGGCAACGGGCAGAACTAGCTCGCCTTACGACCCTCGCCGCGGATTCACGTGGAGGAACGGGGATTGCCTCCTCGACCCTGCAAAGCGTCCCATTTGGGAGGTTTGAGGTCGGGATGCCTGCCATAGAGCGGCTCTAGCAGCGGCGTCCCTGCGAAGATCTTGACGCGAAGTAGAATCGACCACTCTTACTTCGCCGGGTCGATGCGCAGGTGGATGACGACCTTCTTGCGGCTGTCGAAAGAGCTGAGCGTCTTGGTGTCCGAGCGCTTGCCCTGGTACTCGGCGTAGACCTGGTAATCCACGTTGGGCGAGAGGCCGCCGAAGCGGTAGCCACCGTCGGCCTCGGCGACGAACGTCCGCACACCCAGCGTCTTCTGGTTCTTCAGGTAGACGATGGCGTTGGGCAGTGGCTCGTTCTGCGAGGTCATCACCTGCCCGGAGAGCGAACGGGTGTTGTCCTGCTGGTCGGCGGAAAGAAGCGGCAGAGCAGCGCCCAAAATCGCAAACAACGCCAAGCAAACAAAGGACTTACGTCCCACAGACTCCCCCTCGCTACTCCGTTAGATGCAGGCCGATGTCGGCACGCTCGTCGTTTTCTATGTGCACACGGACTTCCGGTTTGGGCCGGTCCCTGGGGCCCTTGATGTCTGCCCACACCACGTATTCCTGCTTGCCGGCAGGCAGCCGCACGGCGAACTCCCCGCGGCGGTCGGAGTACATCTCCCAGCGGGCTTTTTTCTCGTGGGCGCGGCGGACCTTGATCTTGACGCCCTGCACCGGCCGCGAGTCCGGCCCCCAGACCGTGCCGAAAATCAGCGCATAGGGTTTGCGAGGATCGTCTTTCGGTTCGGGACCCCAGGCCCGAGCGCTCTCCAGCGCCGCGCTGCACACCGCGGCGACCAGCAGCGGAAGGGCGAGGGCGCGCACGCTACGAGTAGTCACCGTCCTCGCTCTCTTCCTCCTCGTACTCTTCGTCTTCTTCTTCTTCCTCTTCGACCTTGACCAACTGCAGCGGTTCGGTGCCGACCACCTCGTAGTCGGTGCCGCAATCGGGACAGGAGACGATTTCGCCCTCGTCTACGTCGTCCTCTTCAAAGTCCAGGTCCGCTTCGCATTCCGGACAAGACACCATGAGTGCCTCCTCAGGGGATTGGACGCCGGGCGCGGCGCCCCTGCTATATTTAGAGACTCTTCGCGCCAGCGTCAAGTTGCACGCGCGCGCAATGCGAAAAAATTCCCAAGGAGGAACTGTGCGCATCCCCGGCCATATCCTGACTGCCATCCTGGCTCTGGCGCTCGTCCCGGGAGCAGCGGCTCAGAGCGCCCCCGCGGGCCCTCCCGCTTCGCCCTCCCCGGCAACGTTATCGTCGGCGCGCGATTCGCGCATTGTGGCGGCGCTGCGCCAGGTTTCCGCAGCCCGTATCCGCGCCAACATCGAGAAGCTGGCGGGCTTCGGGACGCGGCACACACTCTCCGCGGCCGATGCGGAAGCAGTGCGCTCCGGGCGCGGCATCGGCGCCGCCCGAGAATGGATCAAGCAGGAATTCGAAAGCTACTCACGCGCCTGCGGAGGCTGCCTTGAAGTGGAGTTCCAAAGCTTCACACAGGGAACCTCTGAGCGCGTGCCGCAGCCGACGGAGATCGTCAACGTGGTCGCTACCTTGCGCGGCACCGATCCGGCGAACGCCGGCCGCCTCTACGTGGTGACCGGCCACTACGACTCGCGCAATTCCGATCCGCTGGACGCCACCGGCGACGCCCCCGGCGCCAATGACGACGCCTCCGGCACGGCCGTGAGCCTGGAGTGCGCGCGCGTCTTGAGCCAGCACCGCTTCCCCGCGACCATCGTGTTCATGGCCGTGGCCGGGGAGGAACAAGGACTGTTCGGCAGCCGCTATTTCGCCCGCACCGCGCGGGAGAAGAATCTCAACCTCGGCGGCGTGCTGAACAACGACATCGTGGGCGGCAACCGCACGCCCGGCGACACCCTGCAGAATCGCAATCTGGTGCGCGTGTTCTCCGAAGGCATTCCGCTGAATGCGACGGAGCAGGAACTGCGTCTCATCCGCGCGACCGGCGGCGAGAACGACTCCGCCTCGCGCCAGCTCGCCCGCTACATCCGCGACACCGCGCGCCTCTACCTGCGCGGGCCGTTCGCGCCCATGCCGGTCTTCCGCCGCGACCGCTACCTGCGCGGCGGCGACCACACTCCCTTCAACGAGTTCGGCTACGCCGCCGTGCGCTTCACCGAGTTCCGCGAGGATTACAACCATCAGCACCAGAACCCGCGCACGGAAAAAGGCATCGAGTACGGCGATCTTCCCAGGTTCGTGGACTACGAATACGTAGCCAACGTGGCGCGCCTGAACGCCGCCACACTGGCCTCGCTGGCGGCGGCGCCCGCGCCCCCGGCCAACGTCCGCCTGTTGACCAAGGAGCTGGAGAACGACTCGACGCTGGTGTGGGAACCCTCGCCCGGGGGCCTGGCCACGGGCTACGAAGTGCTGTGGCGCTCGACCACCGCGCCCTACTGGGAGAACGTGAAGCCGGTAGGCAACGTCACCCGCGCGACGCTCAAGATGTCCAAGGACAACGTCATTCTCGCGGTGCGGGCCGTGGGCGCCCAAGGCCACCGCAGCCTGGCGGTGGTGCCGACACCGGAGCGATGAGCGGACCCCTCAGGGGCTAAAGCCCATTCTTTTCGCGGTCCCTTTCGGCACGGCTGAAGCCGTGCCCTGATACGAAGCGCGGCATGGCGTCCGCCGTGCCGGACTTCGCGCCCCACAGCAAACCTGTTACTCTGAACTCCAGCCACTAGCCACTGCTCTTTCATGCCCCGCGGATACGAAGTCACGCTCAGCTTCCCTCCCTTCACGCGCACGATGAAGTGGCTGATCGCCGGCAACGCCGCCATCTTCCTGCTCACGCTGCTGATGGGCGTGGGGGCGCCGCGCTTGGCCGCCGCCTTCATCCACGCCTTCGGTCTGGTGCCCGGCCTGGTGGTCAAGGGATGGTTGTGGCAACTGGTGACCTACTCGTTCTTGCACGGCGACTTCTTCCACCTGCTGTACAACATGCTCATCCTCTGGATGTTCGGCACGGACCTGGAGCTGGCTTGGGGACGCCGGCGCTTTCTCGACCTCTACTTCCTCAGCCTGACCGGCGCGGCGGTCGTGACGGTGCTGATGGCGCTCGCCGGCGTGCTGGTAAGCATGACAGGGCCCACCATCGGAGCCTCGGGCGGCGTGTACGGCATCCTGGGGGCGTTCGCCGTTGTCTACGGCGACCGGCGCATCATCATCCTGCCGTTCCCCATCCCGCTCAAGGCGCGCTACTGGGTGGGCTTCCTGGTGCTGATCTCGGTGGTCG
>DATMAB010000025.1 GCA_035573675.1 Terriglobales bacterium | reverse complement strand
CAACCGCAATCTGAACCGGGGCCAGCGCTTCACCTATGACGAGCTGAACCGGGTGAAGGATGCCTGGACGGCGGGGAGCCTGTGGGGCAACAGCTACGTCTACGACCTCTGGGGGAACCTGAACAAGAAGCTGGCCTGCCTGGCGACCGCGCCCTGCGCCGGGTATCCGCAGGGGGAGAACCTGGACCAGACGGCCAACAGCAAGAACCAGTTTGTCGGCATGAGCTACGACGCCGCCGGCAACCTGACCAACGCGGGCGCCGGAGTCATGACCTACGACGCGGAGAACCGGCTGGTGGCGGCCGGGGGCGTGACTTATGCCTACTTGGCCGACGGCAACCGGGTGCGCAAGGCGGGCAGCGGAGTGGTGGACACCGCCTACTGGTACGGGCCGAACGGGGAGCTGCTGGCGGAGAGCGACCTGAGCTCCAACATCCGCGAGGAGTACGTGTTCTTCAACGGCCGGCGGGTGGCGCGGCGGACGGCAGCTACGGGGGCGGTGGTCTACTACTTTTCCGACCACCTGGGCTCGGCCAGCGTGATCACCAACGCGGCGGGAACGATTGTGGAGGAGAGCGACTACTACCCGTTCGGGGGCGAGCGAATCATCGTGAACAACGACCCCAACGCCTACAAGTTCACCGGCAAGGAGCGGGACGCGGAGACCGGCCTCGATTACTTCATCGCCCGGCATTATTCGTCCAGCCTGGGGCGGTTCTTGCAGCCGGACGAGTTCGCGGGCGGCCCGGTGGACGCCTTCAGCTCCAACGACCCCCTGCCCGACTCGCCCCTCCCCTACGCCGACATCAGCAATCCGCAGTCGCTGAACAAGTACGCCTACACCTACAACAACCCGCTAGGGTATGTAGATCCGGACGGCCATGACGGCTTCACATTCCTTGGAATACCAGTGGTCTATAACTGCCGCCCATACTGCGCCGCCGAATGGGCGCATGAGAAGCAGCATGCAGCCGACTACTGGAATCGACAAATGACCCTTAAGGACTACGAGAAACGCGCATTTGCAGCCGAGGCAAAAGTGTACGAGAACAGACTACAGGAGCTTGAACAGAAGCAAGCTTCTGGCCAGAAGCTCAGCCCAGAAGAACAGAAGGAAATGAATGAGATTAAGAAGGAACGGCTCCCGACAGCCCAGAATAACGCCACAGATAAAGGTGCCACTGATTACGTGAAGAACACGAACCCTGGAACTGATCCCAACTCCACGCTGTGGAATCCGCAGCCGGCGAAGCAGGACCAACAACAGCAGAATCAGCAGCAACAACAACAGCAGCAAAAACAACAGCAGCAACAGCAAGAAGAAAAGAAAAAGAAGGGGAACCGAAAATGATGAGGAAGCTGCTTCTCGCCATGTGCCTCGCCCTCGAGTTGGTTTTCTTGATTGGTTCGGTTCGGCCGCCCCTACCAGAGAGTCCAAAGCTAGGTTCCTTATCAATGAAGCAATCCCAAAGCCCGTCGGAAGCACAGGCCAGAGAGATGGAGAAGGAACGCGCGCGGCTGAAACGCCAACAGGAAGTTCTTAGAACAGGCTCCGTCTTCGGTTTCTTGATCAACGGGATCGTCTTGATCCGCCTAGCGAGAGCGAAGGGGCATAGAAAACTGCCGCTAGAGTACAAGTAGGGACGGGTTAGGTAATGGGACGTTACGACGCGGAGAACCGGCTGGTGGCGGCCGGGGGCGTGACTTATGCCTACTTGGCGGACGGCAACCGGGTGCGCAAGGCGGGCAGCGGGGTGGTGGACACGGCCTACTGGTACGGGCCGAACGGGGAGCTGCTGGCGGAGAGCGACCTGAGCTCCAACATCCGCGAGGAGTACGTGTTCTTCAACGGCCGGCGGGTAGCGCGGCGGACGGCAGCTACGGGGGCGGTGGTCTACTACTTTTCCGACCACCTGGGCTCGGCCAGCGTGATCACCAACGCGGCCGGGACCATCAAGGACGAGAGCGACTATTATCCCTTCGGGCGCGAGCGCATCATCGTCAACAGCGATCCCAACCTGTACAAGTTCACCGGCAAGGAGCGGGACGTGGAGACCGGCCTCTACAACTTCGGGGCGCGGTACTACCACGAGAACGGCTGGTTCAGTCGCCGGATGAGTTCACGGGCGGCCCGGTGGACGCCTTCAGCTCCAACGACCCCCTGCCCGACTCGCCCCTGCCCTACGCCGACATCAGCAATCCACGGTCGCTGAACAAGTACACCTACACCTACAACAACCCGCTGCGTTACACCGATCCGAATGGCCACGATGCGTGGGACTTCCTCCTAGGTGCCACAAATGCGTTTGGAAGCAACTTCTTCGGAGGTGTGGGGCGAATCGGAGGAGGCAACAGTGATTTGCAAAAGGGTCAGGCGTTGGGTGATGCGGCATCAGTCGTTGTAGGCGCAGTCGAGGTGGGACTGGGTGCGGGAGCAGAGGTGGCGGGCTTGCTCTGGATGCCACCGGAGTTGGCGCTGTTGTGGGTGTACGCGCAAATGTTGTAGGTGCCGTAGCGATTACACAGGGCTTAACAGCGGTAGGAAGTGGGACATACCATCTTTCCAAAGGCACCGCAGACAAGCCGGGCGAGGTATACGTGACTGAACCTCAGCGAGGTAGCAGACAGGAGTATGTGGGCAGAACCACTCAGGGAACTGACCAGAGAATGGCAACACGAAATGATGGTAGGACTGGAAAAGCTAGAGTTATAGACACGTATAAGACGCGTGCGGAAGGCCGGTACAAGGAACAGAAGCAAATCGATCGCCGGGGCGGCGTCAAGAATCTAGATAACAAGCGGAACGAGGTAGCTCCCAAGAAAATGCCGGAGCTCAAGAAGAGAGTCGAGGGGAAATGACACGCAGGACAATCCAAGAGTTTTGGACTTGGTTTCAAGAAAACGCTCCGCGGCTGGCTCAGTTGTACGAAGCCAAGCGGTTCCATGAGCTCAGTGACGAATTTAGTCGACGGTTGGATGCAATAAGTACGGAGTTGCCGTGGGAGATGGGCCCGGGCAAAGTGAAGCGGTACTCACTCACATTGAGTCCAGAGGGAAACCCCAAGCTCTCAAGGCTGATACGGCAGGCGTTGCTGCGAGCCCCCGAAGTTCCTGATTGGGAGCTGTATTCCTCTAGACAACCGCGACAACTACCTGGGGCGATCCGACTTCCCGAGCGAAGACTTAGTTTCCCCACGGACAAGTGGCGGTTCATTCCCGACGAGGATCGGGTGAGTAATAGAATCCACCTCACGATTATTGACAACCGCTTGGCTTCAGCAGATCGAGACGCCGCCCTCAAAGCTGTCTCAATCCTTCTGGATCAGTTCCTCGGGGAGCAAACTGTAGAAACTTGCATTGGCTTGATCACGGTTGCGAAATCCGGTGGAAAAGGAAAGTCATATCCGATATTGGACCTACCGGAATACATTCGCGGGGCGACGGCTGACAGCCGACAACGTAGGGCCCCTTAAGCGGGCAGCGGGCGGGTGGCCCACCCTCCTCGGACCGGAACGACCCCTGCCCCATTCCTTTGCGCAGCAAAGGGTGGGATGAGGTCAAGCCTTGTTCCGCCTGCGGAACGGATTCCGTTCGAGTCGCAGCTGGGGCGCCGTATCGTGGTACTCCTCCCTTGTGTCCAAGGGGCTGAAGCGCTATTACGGCGAAGGACATCTGCACTTCATCACCTGCAGTTGTGACCGGCGGCGTCCCTTGCTGAGCACACCTGCACGACGCGACCTGTTCCTGCGCATCCTGGAGCAGGTCCGGCGACGCTATCGCTTCCAGGTGGTGGGCTACGTGGTCATGCCCGAACACTTTCACCTGCTGATGAGCGAACCGGAACAAGGCGATCTGTCGCTGGTGATGCAGGTGCTGAAGCAGCGCGTGGCCCGGCGGCTGCTGGCGGGCCGAGAGCGCGCGAGGTCGCAGGCTCAGTTAGGGTTGTGGGACGAGGGCGGGCCGGAAGGCGAGCACTTCTGGCAGCGCCGCTTCTACGACTTCAACGTCTGGAGCAAGCGAAAGCGCATCGAGAAGCTGCGCTCCATGCACCGCAATCCAGTGAAGCGCGGGTTGGTGGCCTCGCCCGACCTGTGGCCCTGGAGCAGCTTCCGTTGCTACGCTTACGGCGAAAGCGGAGTCGTGCAGGTGGAGCCATGGCCGGTGGCACGCCCAGCGGGTGTGGCCGGACGTTAGCTCGCCCACCCTTTGCTGCGCAAAGGATGGGGCACCCTCGGGTTCGGTACCCGTCCGGGAAGGATGGGCCACCCGCCCGGTGGATCGTGTGCGTCGAGGCGCCCAGTTAATCGGGTTGGAAGACAGAGTCAAAGACGTATCCCTTTGACCAAGGCAGACTATTGGTCGTGCGTCTCTTTGCAGTTTCCTTCCAAACCAAGATCCTTCGCTCGGGTTTCCCGCCCTGGAGGAATCGTGCGGGAGCCCTCCCTCACTCAGGATGACGGCAATCACTCCCGATATGCTGGAACACGGGGCGGCTTACCACTGATGGTAGGCCGGGTGGCCGGGCTTGACGGCGACGAAGGTGCCGCGGCAGGTGGCGCAGGGCTTGCCCTGGGCGCTGAGTTCGGCCTCGATGGTGGCGCGGTCGTCGGTGGAGGAGACGACGCGGGCGACCAGGCGCACGGGGCCGTCGACGGGGGTGGGGCGCAGCAGGCGGACGGCGTAGTCGGCGGTGACGGTGCAGGGCGGGCTGGCGGCGCCGGAGCGTTGCATGAGGTGCCAGGCGGCGGTCCAGTTGGAGTGGCAGTCGAGCAGCGCGCCGATGATGCCGCCGTTGAGCATCCCCGGGAAGGCCTGGTGATGCGGCTCGGGCGTCCATTCGGCGACGACTTCGCCGGCGTTTTCCCCCACGAAGCTGCGGATGCGTAGTCCCTTTTCGTTGGCCGGACCGCAGCCGAAACAGATGCCGCGCGGGGAGTAGGTTTCCTGAAGGCTCTTCTCCATGGAGGGATTGTAAATGGCAGAATTGAACCATTGAATCAGTGAATCATTGGATCATTCAAAGCACCCCGGGAACGTGGCGTGGCGAGGGTGAGACGAGTATAAGCCTCTATCGCCCCTCGGGGCCCGGGTTGGTTCCCACCTGACCCACGGCTGACGGGCGACAAGTCTAGCGCCGCTTCGCGGCCAAGCATCCCCACGTCTGCGCCGAAAAGCACGGCGCAGACATGGGGCACCTTCGGGAAAGTTGAATCATTGGCGGGGCGCAGACGGGTACAGTCAAGGGTGTATCGTGGAGCGGGCTGGGGCATCGTAATCAGGTGGAGTCAATCATGCGATTTCTTGCGGGATTACTGATCACGGGAAGTTTGCTTGGAGTAGCGGTGTTGAGCGGGAGAAGCAGCGAGATAGCCGAGCCGGAGCCCGCAGCGGGAGAGGCGCGCAGCCCGGTGCTGGTGGAGCTGTTCACCTCCGAAGGGTGCGCGAGCTGTCCGCCGGCGGATGCGTTGCTGATGCGCCTGAACGAAGAAGGGAGAGTCGCGGGCGCGGAAGTGATCGTGCTCTCCGAGCACGTGGATTACTGGAACTACATCGGGTGGACGGACCCGTTCTCTTCGGCGCAATACAGCGAGCGCCAGAGCCGCTATGCGGAGGCGCTCGGGAGCCAGGTGTACACGCCGCAGATGGTGGTGGACGGGCGCGAAGACTTCGTGGGCAGCGACGAGCGGCAGGCCCGGGCGGCCATCGTGCGGGCGAGCCGCGAGCGCAAAGCGCAAGTCGGGATCGAGACGTCCGCCGGCGCGAACGGCAAGACCCGGGTGGCGCTGCGCGTGACGGAACTTCCCACCCTCAGAGCGGGCGCGAGGGCAATACTGCTGCTGGCCATCACCGAGGACCATCTCAGCGTGGCGGTGTCGCGGGGAGAGAACTCCGGGCGGCGCCTGTCACACACCTCCGTAGTTCGCTGGCTCAAGCGCGTGGCGGAGCTGGACGGAGGAAAAGACTTTCAGACGGAGATTGAAGTGTCGACGGCCAGCGACTGGAAGGCGAAGGACCTGCGCGCGGTCGCTATCGTTCAGGAGAGCGGGAGCGGACGGGTTTTGGGAGTGGGTCGAGTGAAGCTTTGGGATTAATTAAATCATTGAATCAGTTGGTCATTGAATCATTGGAACTGCACCCCGGCCGGGGACATGCACGCCAAGGCGGGCGCAACCTGAGCGTTCCATCGATGATTGCAGATTGAAACCATTAGGGGCCGGCGCCGCCGGTGTGGCAGTCCGTGCAGTTGACGGCGGAGATGTCGCCCAGGTCCACGGGGTGCTGGAACTCGGTGCCGGCGACGGTCGTGAGCGGAGCGCCGCCTTCCTCCTGTCCCAGGATGACGTGGCAGATGTCGCAGTCCTTGCGGATGACCTTGCCTTCGACGCTCTTGTGCTGTCCGTCGTGGCAGCGGAAGCAACCGGGATAGTAGAAGTGGCCGATGTTATCGGGGTGGACGCGCCAGTCCACCTTCATCTCCGGGAAAATGGTGGAGGCGTAGATCTGCTGCACGCCGGCGATGGCCTGCTGCACGGCGGGGCGGCGCGTCTTGTAGAGGTCCGGGTACCTGGTGAGATAGAAGCGGTCGAGAGTAGTGGCAATAGCTTCGCGCGCGCCTTCGTTGGTGTCGTACTTCTGGCTGAGCACTTCGACGGCCTGCTGGCGGATGAAGGGCAGGGTGCGGTCAATCTTGCCGGCGAACAGGTAGTCGTCGACGGAGCGCTCCGGCGGGTAGTAGATGTGCGACGGCCGGTTGTGGCAGTCCATGCAGTCCATACGGCGCTTGGGCATGTTCTGAATCTGCTCGGGCTTGAGGTCGGAGCCTTCGAGCAGGTACTCGGTGACGCGTCCCTGCCGGTCCTTGATGCGCACCCAGGGGATCTGCTGACGCTGCGGGTCGGTGGCAACGTAGGTGACCTCGTTGGCGATGTTCATGTGCCAGTGGATGCCGGTGGTGAGGCCGGTAGTCGGGCTGCCGCCGCCGGTCTTGATGAGCATGCGGATCTGGCGCGGGGTGTTGTTCTCGTCCGAGCCGTAGTGGGTGATGACCTTGAGCTGGGCGCCGTAGAAACGCTCCGGCCAGTGGCACTGCTCGCACGTTTCCTGCGCGGGACGCAGATTGGCGACCGGCGTGGGGATGGGCTTGGGGTACTTGTGGAAGGCGACGGCATAGATCTGGTAGGCGCCGGACAGCTTGGATTTGACGTAGAAGGTGGCGCCGGGACCGACGTGGCAGTCCACGCAGCGGACGCGGGCGTGCGGCGAGGCCTGGTAGGCGATGAACTCGGGGTGCATCACGGAATGGCAGAGCTGGCCGCAGAACTCGGTGGTCTCGGTGTATTCGTAGGCCCGGTAGCTGCCCACCGCGCTCAACGACAGGAACACCAGCATCGAGATCAAAAAGAACGCGAAGGCGTTGCGATGATGGGTGAGGTTGAGATCGATGCGCGGATAGGGCGGGATGGCCTCAAGGGCGTGGCGGCGACGGCGCCGGCGCTCCAGCAGCATGCCGAAAGGAATCAGCAACAGGCCCAGGGCGAGGAAGGCGGGAAGCACCATGTAGGCGAGGATGCCTATGTACGGATTGGTCTTCACGCCAAACAGTTCGAGCAGCAGGACGAAGAGAATATTGATGACGGCGATGAGAGCCAGGCCCGCGCCGATCCAACTCACCAGGTTGCGGAACAGGCCCGGGGGGCTGGGCAGGGCGGCGGGTTCGACAGAGGTTAGTTCAGTTCCTTCCGGCATAGGTGGTTTCAATAAGTCCTCATTATTCACCGTCAGGGCGGTGGGTGCAGCAGGAAACGGCGCGTCTCTCCTCGCAGTCCTGGTCGCGTAGACCCTTCGGAAATACTCAGGACGTTTTGGGCGGCGGCTTGCCGTCCGGCGCCGGTTCTCGATCCGAGGAGGGCGCGGGTTTCTTATCCGCGTCCGGCTCGGTTGCCGCAGGCGGTTCGGGCTCGGATTGACTGTGCGCAGTCATTGCCTCATAGGCCAGCGCGTGATGCTCGCGGTAGTGCTCCTCGGAGACACGGCCGTCCCAGAACGCCCAATTGAGGGGATAGACGCTGGGATCGAAGATCACCTGGTAGAAGTGCCAGACGAAAATGGCCGAGACGGCGAGGATGGCCTCATAGAAATGGACGGCGGTAGCGATGTCGATGGACCAGCGCGGTACCAGGCGGACCACCTCGACTTCGAACCACATCATCAGGCCGGTGAGGCCCATGAGGACGGTGCCCCAGACGACGGCAAGGTACTCGGCCTTCTCCGCGTAGCCGAAGCGGGCGAAGCGGGGCTTCTCGGGTGAACGGCCGAGGTGGTAGCGCAGGTTGGCGATCAGGTCGTAGACGTCCTTGCGGCGAGGCAGGAAGTCGCGCAAGCCCTGGCGTCCCTGGCGGGTCAGGGACATGTAGCCGACGTGGTAGACACCGAGCAGGAGCATGACCACGGCGGCGACGCGATGGCCGAGGCGGCGAATGGTCTCATCCGAGCCCAGCAGCCAGGCCAGCCAGGAATCCGGGTACTTCAGCGCGAAGCCGGTGGCGGCCAGGACAAAAAAGCTGGAGAGCAGCAGCCAGTGCTGGATGCGCTGGTTCAGGTCCATGCGCACAATCGGACGCGGACGGCGGGCGCGGTGGGCTAGGGCCTGGCATCTCCACAGAATGGCGTTGTGCAGCACCATGCCGCCGAGGGTGAAGGCGATGAGCACGATGTAGAAGCGGCGCACCCAGAGCGTTCCCAGGCTGCCCATGTCGCGCGAGACGGGAACGTCCAGATGCACTTTGCCGGCAGCGAAGTTCTGGCTTGCGCCGGGGTGGCACTGCCCGCAGGTGTGGACCAGGTTCTCTTTCGAGATGGTGGAGCGCGGGTCGGAAGAAGGCAGAATGTTGTGCACGCCGTGACAACTGGCGCAATTGGCGACCACGCCGGACCCCAGGCGCGAGGCGAGGCCGTGGTAGCTGTCGAGGTAGGTGGTGATCCGCCGGCCCGGAACACCGAACTCCTCCGAGAGCCGCATTCCCTCGTGACACTTGGCGCAGGTCGTTCGCGCCAGAGCCTGCGATGCGACCGAGGAAGTGGGGTCGATGTGCGCCTTGATAAGGTGGATTCCGTGGCAGTCGGTGCACACCGGCGCCTGCGAATTGCCGCGCTGAATGGCCTGGCCATGAATGCTGGCCATGAACTGGTGGGAGACGTCCTTGTGGCATTGCCCGCAGGTCTGCGGGACGTTGAACTTGAAGATGGGGGACTTGGGGTCGGCGGCGGTGAGGATGTCGTGGGCGCGGTGGCAGTCGGTGCACACCGCAGCCTTTTCCTGGCCGGCGGCAACCGCGCGGCCGTGCACGCTTTCCTGGTAGGAGAAGAACGGACGCGTGCTGATGCCGCCGCTCTCCACCACAAAGCGGTCGCTGTGGCACTTGCCGCAGGTTTGCGGGACGTTGGCGTGCGCCGTGGGCGAGGCCGGATCGCTCGACGGCTTGATGGCGTGCGGATCGCCGTGGCAGGCGACGCAGGTCGGCGTCTTGCCGTTGCCGGTCTTCGCCGCACGGGCGTGGATGCCGGCCTCAAAAGCCTGCCTGGCGTCCGCATGGCAGGTGCCGCAATCGACCTTGGCGGGCGCGGGCTCGTGCGGAAACGCGGTGACGTCCGTGTGGCAATCGGTGCACGAAAGGACGCCGTGGACGGATTCCTGGAAGACCCTGGGATCTACATGCTTCTCCATGCCGGCGTCCTGGTGGCATTGCAGGCAGTCCGGAGCCTTGGACTTCTGGGCGGGAGCGGGCAAGGCAGAGAGAAGCACGACGAGAGCCGGCAGCAGGAGGCCGCAGGCTGCCCGGCGGAGGAACATCACGCCGAGCCCTTCCCTTCTCCGGACTCGATCTGGCGAATGTAGAGGCGCAAGCCGACCAGCACCACGAGGATGGCGAGCAGAGAAATCCCCAGGCCTTTGCGGCGAAAGTCGCGCTCCTGGAGGGCGAGGACTCCGGCCTGGTAGGTTTTCTCGGTGATCTTGAGTCCGGCCTGCACGTCTTTCTCTACCTGGTCGATTTGGAAGCTGTGGATGGTGACGCGGGCCTTGGTGAGAGCATCACGCGCCTGGGCCTGCTCCAGCTTGGCTTCGCTCACTTCCATGCCGTACTGCTCGGCGCGATTCAGGATCTCGCCGGAGCGCTCGACGGCGGTCTGGAGCTCAGCGATGCGGCGCTGGAAGCTAAGAGCGGCGGTGTATCCGCCATCGCCCTCCACGTGGCACCCGGTGCAGGCCGACTGCGGCCCCGTTCCCAGCATGGCATCCCCCGGAGCCACGACCCGGTGATTGCTGTGGCAGGTGACGCAGGCCGGGAGCCCCGCCGCCTCAAAAGCGGATTTGTGCGGACTGGTGTCGAAAAGCTGGGCCTGGAAGACGTGGCAGTTCGAACACACGAACTCCACCGAAGCCACGCCCGGCGGCGCAGCACCATGGTTGCCGTGGCAGGTGGTGCAGGTGGGCGCGCTCAGGTCGCCGCGCACCGCCAGCGCCCGGTGATGCACGCTCTCCTTGTAGCCGGCGTACTGGTCGGTGGGAATCTTATAGGGCTTCATGTAGGCGGCGTCGGAGTGGCAGCGGGAACAGGTTTCCGCGATGTTGAGCGGATGGATGGTGGCGCGCGCGTCCGAGCCGGGACGAATATCATGCACGCTGTGGCAATCGGTGCAGACCGCGACCCTGGCGTCGCCCTGGGCCAGCCGCTTGCCGTGCACGCTGGTGTGGTACTGGCTGAGCTGGTCGGTTCGCAGGGACGGGTTGTACTGGCGCATGTAGGCGGCGTCGGAGTGGCAGCGCGCGCACAGGTCCGGCACCTGCCTGCGGTCTACGTGCCCGCGAAAGCCGGCGGCGCGGCTCATGGATTCTTCCGGCGTGGCCTTGGTGGGGTCGCCGCCGTGGCAACTGGCGCAGGTCAGCCCTTTCTGCGCGTGGACGTCGGCTGCGAACTTCTCGCGCGTGACGCCGAGAGGCTCCGGGAACTCTGAATGACAGTCAAGACATGTGTTGGGCTGCTGGGCGGCGGCCGGGGGCGCCAAACCAGGCGAGCCGAGTGCCGCCAGCAGGAGCGTGAGGATGGCGGTTTGGAGCACGCGGCGGGTCATGGGGCGAGATATCCGTAGACGCTCATGGAGGCCATGTAGACCAGAGCGAAGACTCCGGCGCCGGCGATCCAGCGCGCGTTGCGGCCATCGCCGCGGTCGAAAAACGGCAGCAGCAACCAGAGCAAGCCGGCCACGCCGAAGGCCAGCACGCCCACCATCTCGCCATCCAGCGGACCGAGCTTGGCGGGAATGAGCTTGAGGGTCTGGAACATCCACAGGAAGTACCACTCGGGCTTGATGCCGGCGGGGGCGGGCGCGAAGGCATCGGCCTTGGTGCCCAGTTCCCAGGGAGCCAGCGCGGCCAACGCGCCCAGAACCCCGAGGGCCACATACCAGGCCATCAGTTCGCGGAGCAGGAAGTTGGGGAAGAACGGCATTTCGCGCTTCTCAGGCGGCCGGGCGCGCCAGGCGGCTTCCTCCCCGGGCGGAACGCTGATGCCGAAGCGCTGCACCAGCAGCAGGTGGACCAACAGCAGCATGGTGGTGATGCCGGGCAGCACGGCCACATGCAGTCCGAAGAAGCGGCTGAGCGTTGCGCCGGTGACTTCCTCGCCGCCGCGCAGGAAGATCATGAGCCAGTGCCCCACGACGGGCACCTGGCGGACGATATCCGTGCCCACCTTGGTGGCGAAGAACGCCAGCGTGTTCCAGGGCAGCAGATATCCGCTGAAGCCGAAACCCATGGCCAGCAACAGCAGGACCATGCCGCTGACCCAGGTGAGTTCGCGCGGCTTGCGGTAGGCGCGCAGGAACAGCACGCTGAACATGTGAGCGAAGGCGAACAGGATCATCAGGTTGGCGGCCCAGGAATGGACGGAGCGAATGAGCCAACCGAACGGCACGCGGGTCATGACGTACTGCACGCTCTCAAAGGCTTCGTTGGCGGTGGGCCGATAGTAAAGCAGCAGCAGAATGCCGGTCAGGACCTGCACCAGGAAGAGGAACAACGTCATGCCGCCCAGGAAGTACCAGTAGGAGTAGCGGTGGACGGGAACGGTCTTCTTGCGCAGGAAGTGGGTGAGTTCGTCCCATCCGAAGCGCTCATCCAGCCAGTCACGGACGTGGGTGGCGAGGCGCATCTCAGGCCTTCTGGCGCCGGGTGACGACAATCTCGTCGCCCTGCACGTGCACCTCGTAGGACTCGAGCGGGCGCGGCGGCGGGCCGGAGACGTTGCGGCCGTTCAGGTCGTAGATGCCGTTGTGGCAGGCGCACCAGACCTGATGCAGATCGTCGCGGTACTGCACGGTGCAATCCAGGTGGGTGCAGGTGGCGGAAAGCGCGCGATATTCGCGGTCGGCGGTGAAGACCAGCAGGCCGGGCTTGCTGCCAAAGCGGAAGATCCTGCCGGAATTGGGTTTCAGGTCGCCGACCTTGCCGGCAACCACGGTGTCGCCACCGAGATCCGCCGACGGGGGCGGCACGATGTAACGCAGGATGGGATACAGGAACGAGGCGGCCGAAGCCAGCAGGCCGCCGCCGAGCAGCAGCTCGACGAGCCGCCGCCGGAGCGGCAGCGGCGGCTGCGAGATGTCCACCCCCGGAGCGTTCATGGTTCAGCCGCGGTTCCGGGCCTCCCGAAGAGGCTGGCTACTTCTTTTTCTGCAAGTCGCGAATGAAGGCGACCAGGTCCTTGATCTGGTCGGCGGTCAGCTTGCCGCTGTACGCAGGCATCTTCTTCTGGCCCTTGGTGATCGCGTCGTTGAGCTGCTGGTCGGTCAGCTTGACGACTTCAGGATCGTGGAAATCGCGCGCGCCCATTTTCTTGCCGACGGGCGAGCCCGTGCCGTCCGCGGCGTGGCAGCTCACGCATTTCGACTTGTAGACGACGGGAGCGTCGCTCGCCATGGCCCCGGCGGTGAGCAACCACACAGAACCCGTCAGCAGAACAACCATCATGGCCCGGCTCATCAGGAATCCTCCGCAAATGAACCCCGTCCCGCGTGAGTACGAGAGACGGGGGCTGGGTACTGGCTAATGGTACTGCAACCCTACTTCTTCGACAGCTCTTTCATGTAGGCAACCAGTTCCTTGATCTGGTCGGCCGTCATCTTCTTTTCGTACGCCGGCATCTTGGCCTTGCCCTTGGCCGTGATCTCAATCCACTGGGCCTCGGTGGCCTTCTTGAGCTCGGGGTCCTGCAGGTCTTTGGCGCCCATCTTCTTGCCGATGGCGCTGGCCTTGCCGTCGGCGCCGTGACAGCTTGCACATTTGGTCTTGTAGAGCGCCGCAGCATCGTCCGCGAGGGCTGCGGGAGCCATCAACATCACCGCGACCGCCAGTGCCAGCATGATTGCCATCTTCCGCATACAGCCTCCTTGCAACCTGGAGTTATGGTCCCAGAAACAGCGCAGGCCCGCTGTGAGGTGCGTCACACATGCAGGCCTGCCGTTGCAATCACTTAGAACGTGTACTGAATGCTGGCCGAAACCGTATGGGCGCGGAACGACGGCTGATCCACGCCCAGGAAATAGAACCTCGCCGCCGCCGAATCGCCCACCACGAAGTAGGGATAGAAGGGACTGGGGATGGACGAGGCGGTCGTCGGACCCAGCACCGGACACCCGGGCGCGTTCGTGGCCGAGATGGACGGCGTACCGCCCGCAGCACCGCCACCGCCTGTCGCCGGCACACCAGTCGTAGCTACGCACCCGAGGTAGGGCGTCATGGGCGACGTCTGGTAGTCCTTGTAGTCCCACTGCTGGTAGCGGTACTCGAACTTCGGCATGATGTTCTTCCGCAGCTTGAACTTCAGGACGAATCCGACTTCGTGGGACCGGTTCACCAGCTCGGGATAGTCGGTGGCCGCGCTGGTCGTGGTCATCACGAACCGGTCCTCCGGAGAGACGCCCAGGTCGGTCCCATCGGTGCGAGTGGGCTGCGTGAGGAAGTTCGCCGGCTGAGTGCCCAGCGCCCGCGTAAAGACAAAGCCCTTGGATGCGGCCAGCGAGTAGTAGGTGGTCAGATAGAGCTTCTTGCCGAGGAAAAGGTCCGTACCCACAGACCACACGTCCACGAAATCGCGGGCGGCGCTCCACCAGTCGTTGTTCGCGCTGTCGCAGGGACCCTGGAATGCGAGTCCGTTGCTGCTCACACCGCATCCGTTGGGGTTCGTGGACGGGCTGGTGCTTTCCGGCGTGCGGTAGCGCGAGGTCATCGTCCGGTGATACTTCTCGTGGGAATACTCGAGGAAGAATGAGACCTCGGGTGAAACCGCATAGTTGCCATCAAAGGTGTAGTTGTACGAGAGGTCTTTGAGCATCCCGTAGAGAAAGTAGGGATACAGGGTGGCATCGGAGCCGGTGAGAAAATTCAGCGGGGTCGCGCTGTTGGTGCCGCCCTGCCGGTTGTAGTCGTCCTGGATGGTGGTGAAGGAGCCGCTGAGCGTCAGTTTGTCCAGGGGACTGTACTCGACAAACACTTCGCCGCGCTCGCGCAGCCGTGCGGCCTCATCGTAGCGGCGGCCGCAGGGCTGGATGTCCGGGAACTCGAACGCCGCCCGAGCGGCGGCCAAAGCGGTGGCCTCGCACGGGACTCCGTCGGAAAGTTCGTCCTCGTAGTGGTCCGGCTCGCGGTTGGAGTGCCGGTACGCCGCCCGGAAGAGGAAGTCCTTCCGCGGGCTCCAGTCGAAGGCGGTGATGAAGGAATTCTCGGTGGAACTCTCCACGTCGCGATGCGTGCGGTCGAACCACTCCCCCTCGTAGCCGACCTTGAAGGAACTGCGCTTGGCGAAGAACCAGTTGCCGGTCACCTCGAAGGTCTTCTTGAAGAAGCTGGTGGCACGGCTCCGGTTGTTTGCCGAGCCGGGCGCGCCCACGTCACCCTGCACGGGAGTGAAGTCGAGCACCGGAGTGTCGTTGTTGTAGTCGTAGTGACGATACCCTGCCTTGATCTGGAATTTCTTCGCCGGCGTCGCCACCAGCGTGTAGTTCATGGCCAAGGTCTGCTTGTGCGCATCCAGGCTGGGGGCCGGCAAGGGCCCGGTCGCAGCCAGCCGAATGGAATTGCTGGTGTAGGGCAGGAAGGGATCGTTCTGGCGCAGCCAGCCGGGCGTAATGCTGGCCATGACGCGGAAATACCGGCCCAGGTCGAAGGCGCCGGCAAAGGTCAAATAATCCGCGCTGTTATCCGGGTAAAGGTCCGCGACTCCCACCACTGGAGAGGAGGCGGCCTCCGTGGATCGGTAAGGATTGTCGAAGGTGACGCTGGTGATGTTGTTTTCGAACCAGGAACGCAGGTAGAAAACCTGGAGGCCCCAGTCGTTCCTGCCGTACTCGGTCCCCACTTTAATCACGTTGGTGAAGTAGTCGATGGGCTCAGGAAGCTCGACACCGAAGCCGCTGGTTGCGCTGGCGCTCGGGGAGGTGTTGAACAGGAAGGCGATGGGGCGAGTCCCAACCTGGTTCTCGCGCGAAAAGAGAAAGGAAATATTCCAATCAGGATTGACGTTATAGCTGAACAGTCCGGAACCCATCTTGCGCTTGATGGAGGGAGTGACGAATGTCATGCCATCCACCTGGGCCAGAGACGTGGCGGGGATATTGGCGGCGGTGGTGGCCTGCAACTGCGTCCTCAGCGCCAGGGGAATGGTGAACACACCGGGCGCCGACCTCGTGTAGAGCATGCGCGAGGTATTGGTGTAGATGTGCGGGGTTTCGTCGTAGCGGAACTGCACGCGGAACTTGCCGTATTGGCCGAAGGTGGCCAGGTAGCTCTGATCGTCGTAGAAGGACTTTTGGGATTGCAGGTTCACGTAGAACTTCGAACCCAGGATGTCGTCAAAGTTGCCGTAAAAGCTGCGGATGAAGACGCCACTGCGGATGTCGCGATACTCGTTGAACTTCGAGGTATCGATGCGGGGCGTAAAGGGAAGATCGGGACGGCCGTACACGTCTCCCCACACATGCCGGACACCGAACTCGATGCTGCCGCGCTGGGCGGGCTCCTCCTGGCTGACGGCCAGGGCTGGAACGAGCAGGAGCAAAAGCAGCAGCCACCGCAGGGAGGGATTCTTGGTTTTCGTCATCGCTCTGTCTCCTTCCTAGCGCAGGAAAAAATTCCCCGAGGGGTGGTTCGAACCGTGAATTGTGGAGTGGCAGTTCGTGCAGCCCCGGTTGAAGTTCCTGACGGAGTTGAGAGGTTGCGGCGTGCTGGGGTGCCGGCTGGCGACGTGGCAGGAGTCGCAGATGCGCGGCATGCGCACCTTCAGCAACTGCGCGTTGCTGCTGCCATGCGCCTCATGGCAGTTGGCGCAATTTTCCATCACCGGGGGATGCTCCCAGAGGAAAGGCCCGCGCCGCTCGGTGTGGCAGCTCAGGCAGTTCTCGTTGGTGGTGGCTTGCAACAACTGCTTGGGGTGCGGGCTGCCGTGCGGATTGTGGCAACTGGTGCAGGTCACCTTGCCTTCGCGATAGGGCATGTGCGAAGAGCGCTGCAACTGTGCGCGGCGCATCTGGTGGCAGTCCAGGCAGAGTTCCGGCTGCGTCTTCTTCAGACCGGTGAACTCGGTGAGGGGAGCGATATAGCGGGCCTCCTCCGACAGCGACCGCTGAATCTGCTGCTTCACCTGGTGACAATCCACGCAGGCCATGGCGCGGGACTCATGCGGACTGCCCTTCCAGAAGAGGCGATTGCCCCGCTCGTGGCAGGCCAGGCAGACGGAGTTCTGCTCCTCGATGGAGTTCTTGGAGTCAGCACCGAAGCGGATAGGGATGGTGTCCTTGCCCCCGCCGGCTTCGACGTGAGCCTTGCCCGGGCCGTGACAGGATTCGCAGCCCTGTTTTTCCAGCGCGGTCCTGGGCCGGGCCATGATCTTGCCCATGATGGTGTGCTTGAAGCGGTTCTGCTGGTCCTCGTGGCAGGTGATGCAGGTCTCGGTGCCAACGTAATCCCCTTCCGGCTGGGCCGCGGCCTGCTGGCCGGACGCAGCCGAATCCTGCGTCCCGCCTGCGGCAGCCGTCTGGGCTGCGGCAGTCGGAATGATCGCGGGCGACGGGGCGAGAGCGGTGGACCAGCCGACGAAGGCGAGAGCAAGGCTGCTGAGGAGTGCGATTCTTACAGCTTGCGAAGGGCGCATGCGGTGTCCCCCTTCCTTGGTGCCGGCATAGCTTTCGAAACCACTGGCCACTCTTATCGCAAGAGCGGCCAGCGCCGGTCTGTGATGGCGGTCACACCTGCGCCGGTCCGATTTGTCCCTCTCCCCGAAGGCGGCGGTCGAAGCGGCCAGGAGAAGTTGGCGCTTGTGGTGGGGTCCCCGGAAACAGGGACTTCTTACTGCAGATGAGGGCCGGTTGCAAGCAAAATCGGAGGACATCACAGCAATACGAGAGTGACCGTTTCAAGTGCGTAGTCTGTGCGGGAATGACACGCGCAAGGACGGGAAGGGCGCAGTGGGCAGCCTACCAGCTCGGACCGGGCATGGCCGCGGGCGGTGTTTCTGGGTCTGTTTGCGCGACCTCAGGAACCGCTGCTGAAAGCGGGACCAGGGCTTTTACAACCTCTTCGATCTCCTCGAGATCGCACTTGGCCACCACCGCCGAAGCGCCCAGGCCCAGGAAGCGCTGCGCTTTGCGTTGCGAGTACGGGATGTTCTGGGTCACCACGACCGGAGGGAACGGGTAGAGCGCCGCGAGTTGCTGCAGCATCTCGACCGCATCCGCGTCCGAGAGCTGGTCGTCGAGCAAGACCAGATCGAAGGGTTGCGTGCGCAGAAGTTCGAGAGCCTGGGCTCCGCTCCATGCGGTTTCGGTCTCGTAGCCGATGGTGCCCAGCAGGCGCTCGAGCGCACAAAGCACGGTCTCGTCGTTATCGACGATCAGGATGCGCTTCTCCATCTTTTCCTCAGACGCCCTTGGCGGCCTGGGCCAGAGCGCGATCCTGCTCCAGGCGACGGATGGTGGTGCGCAGCCACTGCATCATGGCCTCTTCCAGCACGGCCTGGTTGCCGCGCGCTTCCAGCGTCTCCACCGTTTCCCCTTTTTCAGTCAGGGGGATGTGATGGCAGGGAACGTCCTCGTGCTTCCGCGACTCCGGCACGAACTGCATGAGCAGGCACTCTTCGCAGGGGCGCGAGCGCAGCGGGTCGCCGTAGTTGATGCAGGTGATGGAATCCTGGAACGGACGCGTGGGCACCTGCGGGGTGCGTACGGAGCGGCCGTACCCGCCGCCTTCCAGGAAGGCCAGCTCGAACTTGAGCAGCTCGAGCAGGTCGCGGTCGTCCTTGTTCAGCGGAATCTCTCTGGCTTTCACGGTCTGGGCTTCATTCGCGGGCATGGATCCTCCACTCTCCCCGGGGTGCTTCGTGCGCACCGTCACGGTGCCATCCTTCCTTTCGAACAGCAGGGTGGTGCTGGCGGCACAGCGGCCGCACAACCAGTAGTATTCGATGCGGCGGGAGGTCTCGGTGCGTTCTCCGGTTCCAGGCTCGGGATCGGTGTAGAGCTGAAACAGCTTCCCTTCCCGCAGGTAGCGGAAGGGAGCCGAACAACCCGGATTGGCGCAATGCGAAATCACAAGCGCCTCCCGCCGTCCAATGAAGGTTACTGCGGGCCGGCCGGGAGCGCTGTGACTAACGTCACCGGCGGCGGTGATGCGCCGCACGCAAGCCGGGGTCAGAGGTCGAGTTCGCCCACGACCAGGGGTTCCTCGGGATCGGGCTGCATGCGAAAGCCGAGCTTCTCGCAAACGTGCTGCATGGCGCGGTTCTCGGGCAGCATATAGGCGCGGATGCGGCGCAGCTTTTCGTCGCGCCCCACCTGGATGAGCCGTCGCAGCAATTCGCTGCCCAGGCCGTGCTGCTGGTAGACGTCGCTGACCAGGAAGGCGACCTCGCCTTCCTCGGCGAGATGCAACTTGCTCAGGCGGCCGACGGCGATGATCTCCGGCTGGCCGTTGTGACCATCCCGTTTCTCCGCCACCAGCGCCATCTCGCGGTCGTAGTCCACAAAGCAGATGCGCGTCAGCCGCTCGTGTGACACACGCTGCGACAGTTGCAACTGCTGGAAGTAGCGCAGGTAGACGCTGCGTTCGGAGAGCGTCTGATGGAACCAGACCATGAGCGGCTCGTCCTCGGGACGGATGGGGCGGATGACGACCTCGGTGCCGTCGCTCATCCTCCACGGCGCCACGTACTGCGAGGGGTACGGACGGATGGCCGGACGCGGCAGCCGCTCGTCGCTCACCTCGCGGGGATGCAGCACGACGCGCGCATCCAGAGCCAGCAGGCGCTCGGGGGAGGCCAGCAGCGGGTTGATGTCGATCTCGCAGACGGCGGGCTGCTCCACCACCAGTTGCCCGAAGCGCACCAGCAGTTGTTCGAGGGCATCGATGTCCACGGCGGCGCGCCCGCGCACACCCTGGAGCGCGGTGAAGATCCTGGTCTGTTCCATCATGCGCAGGGCCAGCGTGGTGTTGAGCGGAGGCAGGGCGAGGGCGCGGTCGCGGAACACTTCCACCAGTTGGCCTCCGGCGCCGAACAGCAAGACCGGACCGAACTGCGGATCTAGGCTTGAGCCCAGGATGAGCTCGTATCCGTCGATGCGCACCATGGGCTGCACGGTGACGCCCAGGAAGTGTCCGTCGCCAGTCTTCTGGCGCACCGCAGACTCGATCTCGCGCCAGGCACGCTCGACCGCTTCACCGTTGTCCAGGTTCAGCCGCACGCCGCCTACGTCGGTCTTGTGTGTGATGGTTTCCGAATGCAGCTTGACGACCACCGGATACCCGAGCGCCTCGGCCTGTTCCCGGGCTTCCTGCAGCGAACGCGCCACGCGCGTCTCCACTGTCGGAATGCCGTAGGCGGCCAGGACCTGCTTGGACTCAAACTCCGTGAGCAGCGTGCGTCCGGCGCGGCGCGCGGCCGCGATGATCTCCGTCGCGCGCGCGCGGTCGGGCGCCGAGCCCGATTCGGCGCGCAGCACGGGTGTCTCGTACAGTCCGCGCAGGTTGTAGCTGTAGCGCCACATGTAGTTGAAGGCGCGCGCCGCCGTATCCGGATACGGAAAGGTGGGAATGCCGGAACGATTCAAGATGGCTTCGCCGCCCGAGACCTCAACGCCGCCCATCCAGCTCGCCAGCACCGGCTTGCCGGTGGAAGAGGCGAGCGGGCGCAGCAGTTCGGCCACCCCAGTGGGATCGGTCATGGCCTGCGGGGCCATCACCACCAGCATGCCGTCGGTGTTGGGATCGCGAGAGACAACCTCCAGCGCGCGTGCGTAACGCGGCGCGTCGGCGTCACCCAGGATGTCGATAGGGTTGTTGCGGCTCCAGTGCGGCGGAAGGAATTCGTTCAGGGCCTTCACGGTTTCCGGCGCCAGCGGCGCCAGCTCTCCGCCGCCGTCGATGAGCGCGTCAGTCGCCAGCACGGCGGGGCCGCCTGCGTTCGACACGATGGCCAGGCGCGGTCCGCGGGGACGCGGCTGCTTGGAAAGCACCTCCGCCATGTAGAAGAGGTCCGCGATGCTGCGCACGCGCAAGACGCCGGAGCGGCGGAAGGCGGCGTCCAGCACTTCGTCGCTGCCGGTGAGGGCGCCGGTGTGGGACGCTGCGGCGCGCGCGGCCTGCTCGGTGCGTCCCGCCTTGATGACGATGATGGGCTTGGAGAGCGCAACCTCGCGCGCGGCGGAGAGAAAAGCCCGCGCATCGCCGATCGATTCCATATAAAGGACGATGCTTTCGGTGCGCACGTCGTCCCCGAGGTAGTAGATGAGGTCGCCCCAGCCCACATCGAGCATCGAGCCCACGGAAACAAAGGCGCTGAAGCCCACCATCTCCTTCAGGCTCCAGTCGAGGATGGCGGTGCAGAGCGCCCCGCTCTGGCTGATGAAGGCCACTTTGCCGGGACGCGCCATGCTGTGCGCGAAGGTGGCGTTGAGGCCGGAGTAGGGACTCATCAGGCCGAGGCAGTTGGGGCCGATGATGCGCAGGCGTCCGCGACGCGCCTGCTCGAGCACCTGCCGTTCCAGTTCCACGCCCTTCTCGCCGATTTCCTTGAAACCGGCGGAGATGATGATGGCGCCGCGCACGCCGGCGGCCACGCACTCGCCGATGACGCCGGGCACGGTGACGGCCGGCGTCACCACCACCGCCAGGTCCACTTTCTCCGGCACCGCGCCGATGGCCGGGTACGCCTTGATGCCCAGCACGCTGGCGCGCGCGGGATTCACAGGAAACACCGTGCCGCCGAACGGGCTGCTGAGCAGGTTCCAGAGAATGCTGCGGCCCACGCTCCCCGCTCGCTCGGTAGCGCCGATCACGGCCACCGAACGGGGCGCAAAGATGGCGTCCAGCGGCTGGCGCTCGGCGCGCAGCACGTCGTAGGCGGGATCCGAAGTGAGTGCGGCCACAGGTTTCATCGGGCTGCCTCTTCGTACGGCGACCTACCGCGAGTATACCGTCCACGATGGACGCGGCTCTTCATCCTCTTGCCATGCCTCCCAACAGGTGCCCGACGGCGTAGGAAACAGCCGCAGCCGTCGATCCGACCAGCAGCATCTCCAGGCCGTTGTGCAGCCAGCGCCCGCGCGTGATCACTGTGCGCAGGCTGCCGACGATGAACAGCGTCACCGCCGTGGCCGCGCAGGAGATGGCGAAGCTGTGCTCGCGCGTGAACAACAACGGCAGCAGGGGCACGCTGCCCGCGCCCAAAAAGGCAAAAAAGATGGCGGCGCCATGCCCGACGGCATGGATGCGTCCTTCGTGGATGTGGCCTTCGACGCTAATGCGGTAGTCCTGCTCGGAGCGCTGTCCCAGATAAGCCCCGGCCGCCATGGAGAAGCCATCGGCCAGCAGGTTGGCAAAACCCAGCACGATGGCGATGGCGGGATTCAGTGCAGCGCCGGTCACGCCGCTGACCACGGCGAAGGTGGTCACGATGCCGTCGTTGGCGCCGAACACCAGGTCGCCGATGTGATGCGCCCACGAGGGCCAGAAACCGAGCGAGGTTGGCGGATCGTCCTGGATGCTCACGCACGCCTCCGGAACAGGAATGGCTGCTCCATGGTAACGGCTGGCGCCGATATCGTCGCCGCAGGACCGGCTCGCTCACGGTGTCCTGTCTCACCCCTGCTTGTGATGGCAGTCACTGCCGCCTGCGCGGCACAGTTCTAGGCTCAAACCAGGACGCCGTGTGCGAGGAGGTGCCTTATGTCCGCCGCCGTCCAAGCCATTCTGCCGCCCGAGCCTTTGGAAGCCTGGGAGGTTTCCGAGCGCGATTACCCGGTGGAGGGCCGGGCCGCCGACAAGCTGCGTTTTCTGCTGCGCTACGCGGTGCTGGCGCCCTCCAGCCATAACACCCAGCCCTGGCTGTTCCGCATCCGCGACGACGCCGTAGAGCTCTACGCCGACCGCAGCCGCGGCCTGCCGGTGGTGGACCCCGACGATCGCCAGCTCATCATGAGCTGCGGCGCGGCGCTGCTGCACCTGCGCATCGCCATCCGCCATTTCGGTCATGCGTGTGAGGTCGCTTTGTTTCCCGACAACACCGATCCCGATCTGCTGGCGCGCGTGCGTCTGGGCCGCCTGCATCCGCCAACCGGCGAGGAGGAAAAAATGTTCCACGCCATCCCGCGGCGCAGGACCAACCGCATGCCCTTCGAGGCGCGTCCCGTGGACCCGGGTGTGCTCTTCCAGCTGCGGGTGGAGGCGCGCGCCGAGGGCGCCTGGCTGCACATCTTCCAGAGCGAGGAAGAAAAGAACCAGGTCGCGGACCTGGTGGCCGAGGGCGACCGCATCGAGTGGGCCGACCGGCGCTTCCGCCGCGAGTTGGCGTCATGGATGCATCCCAACGCCAGCTCCAGTTGTGACGGCATGCGCGGTTATGGGTTCGGCCACGGCGACCTGATGTCGCGTGGCGGTCCGTTCTTCATCCGTACCTTCGACCTGGGCGGGCAGGTCGCCGCTTCCGACCGCAGGATCGCGGCGGGCTCGCCGGCCCTGGCGGTGCTGGGCACCGACGGCGACTGGCCCTACGACTGGCTGGCGGCCGGCCAGGCTCTCGCTCGCGTGCTGCTGATGGCGCGTGCCCATGAAGTGTGGGCCTCGTTCCTCAACCAGCCCGTGGAGCTGCCCGACCTGCGCAGCAAGCTGTGCGAGTTGACCGGCGGATACGGCTATCCGCAGGTGTTGATGCGCCTGGGCTACGGCCGCGAGGTGCGGCCGGAACCGCGCCGTCCGGTGGACGACGTGCTGCTGCCTGACGTGGCGCGTTCCTGACTCCGTCTCGTGGAGGTGTGAAATGAAAGTTCTGGATGCAAAGACGCGGGTCTCGCTGGCCAACATTCTGGTGGCGACGGATTTCACTCCGCCCGCCCAGACGGCGCTGGCCTATGCCGCGGCCATCGCACGCCGCTACGAGTCCAAGCTGTTCGTAGCCCATGTGCTGCTGCCGGAAATCTCTCCCCCGCCGCCGGCGCGCACCTCCACCGGACAGAAGCAGGAAAGGTTTGCCGAGAAACAAATGGAAGAGCTGCTGGCCTCGGCTTCGCTGGAAGGCATTCCCCACCAGGGGCTGATGGGGCGTGGAGAGATCTGGGACGCGCTCGGCGACATGGTCCGGCGCCATGAGATTGACCTGGTGGTCACCGGCACGCGCGGCAAGAAGGGCGTGAGCAAGGTGGTCCTGGGCTCGGCGGCGGAAGAAATCTTCCGCATGGCGCCCTGCCCGGTGCTGACCGTGGGGCCGCATGCCTCGCGTCGGCCGCCGGAAGAGATTGTGTTCCGCCACATCCTGTATCCCACCGACTTCGGCGAGGCTTCGGCGCATGCGGCGCCTTATGCGGTCTCGCTGGCGCAGGAGAACCAGGCCGGCATCACTTTGCTGCACGTGGCCGAGGAGCGGCACGGCGCCACCCTGCGCGAGAAGCTGGACGTCCGCACCGAAGCGGTCCGGCGGTTGCACGCGCTGGTCCCGCCCGAGGCCGAACTGTGGTGCGAGCCTGAATTTCTGGTGCGCATGGGCGATGCGCGGCAATGGATCCTGCGCGTGGCCAGCGACTGCGCGGCCGACCTGATTGTGATGGGTGTGAAGCCGGTGGCGGCGTTCTCCGCGCATCTCCCGGCCAGCACCGCCTACACCATGGCCTGCGAAGCGCACTGCCCGGTGCTGACAGTGCGGGGCGAGGCGTAACCACCGGTCAACGCGCCGGCGGCCGGCGGCGGCGCGGCTGGCTCTCGCGAATGGCATGCACGCGCTGGTGCGCTTCTTCCACGTCGCGGCTCAGCCGCTGCAGGATGGGCAGCCAGGCCGCGGTATGCTGCTTCAGGAAGCGCAGGAACTGCGGGCGGGGAATGTAGAGGACGCGGCTGGGACGGGTGACCTCAGCGCTGAGTTCCGCCGGCGTCCCCCTGATGGCGGCGCTCAATCCCAGCAGCGTTCCCGGCCGCGCCTTGCACACCACGATGCGCTTGCCGCCCGGCGGGTTCACCACGAGTTCCGCCTCACCGGCTCGCAGCACGTAGACGCCGCGTGCGTTCCGCCCCTCGCGGAACAGACACTCGCCTTTATCGTAGGACCGCTCGCCGAAGCGGCTTTCGAACTTCTTCCAGTCGCCATGAAAGGCGTCGTGGAAGTCCTGTTCGGGACAAAGGTCACAGGTGCCACATGGCTGATCGGAATCCGGTTTCGAACGCGCCCCCATTGCGGCGCATCTTGCCGCGCGGACCAGGATGGAAACTGTGACCCCGGTCACTGCTGAGAGTGATTGCGAGCTGAGCCGCAGTAACGGATTCGCGGCATCTTTGGCCGGTATGGCGCGCGTAGAGTGACGGGCACCACTGTGGGCGCGCCTGGCGTTCGCACACCAAGCCAGGATCAGCGTCGAGGGGTAAGCAAAGGCGGCTTCTAGGATCCCACCAGGGCCTGGAGCGCGTGCTTGTTGCGGATCTCGAGGATGGATCCCTTCCAGCCGATGAGCTGCTTCTTGCGCAGCTCCGTCAGCAGGCGGGTCACGGTCTCGCGCGAAGTGCCGATCATCTGGGCGATCTCTTCGTGGGTGAGGGTGACGCGGATGCGCACGCCTTTGCCGCCGCGTGCCACGTCGCGCGCCGCCAACTGCAAAAGGAACAGGGCCAGCTTCTCGGCGGCGGAGTGCGACAGGCCGAGCGAGCGGATCTCGCGGCAGGCCACGTCGTACTTGTCGCTGAGCTGCTGCGCGGCGCGGAAGCAGGCGGTAGAGTGTTTCTGCAGGAAGCGCAGGAAATCGTCGCGGCGCACGAAGTTGGCCTGTGTCGGCTCCAGCGTCTCGGCGGTCAGGTCGTAGGGGCGGCCGGATACCGTGGCGCTGATGCCCAGCACCTCGCCGGGCTCGGCGATGCGCAGGATGAGCACCTTGCCTTCCGCCGAGCCCATCGAGAGCTTCACCTTGCCCGAGCAGATGACGTAGATGCCGCGCGGCTGCTGTCCCTCGACGAACAGCACCGCATCCGACGGAAAGGCGGCAGGCGAAGCGATGGACTGGAAATTCTGCAGCGCATCCTTGGGCAGGCTGCAGAAAAAGGTGTCCGAACGCAGGGAGCAGTTCAGGCAGTTGTCCGCGATTTCCAGGCCGAACGGGGCGCGCGCCACGACCACCTCGTAGCCCGATTCTAGCACCGCCGGGTTCCTGAATGGGAAAAGGGGCATGTTCCACGTGGAACAGCGCCGCTCATAAGCATGCGGCTAAATGCGGGACGGCGCGTTCAGGCTTTCTTTTTCGGACGGTACAGGTGGGTGGCCTGGCCGAAGAAGACTTCGGCGGCCTCCATCAACGTTTCCGAGAGCGTAGGGTGGGGGTGGATGCAGAGCTTGAGGTCGGTGGCGAGGGCGGCCATCTCGACGGCCAGCACGCCCTCGGCGATGAGCTCGCCGGCGCCGGGGCCTGCGATGCCGACGCCCAGAATGCGCTGTGTCGCGGGATCGAGAACGAGCTTGGTGACGCCGTCGGAGCGATCGAGCGTCATGGCGCGTCCGGAGGCCGCCCAGGGGAAGCGAACGACCTCGACCTTTTTCCCTTCCTTCTCGGCCTGAGTCTCGGTCAGGCCGCACCAGGCGATCTCGGGGTCAGTGAAGACGACGGCAGGGATGGCGTTGGGCTCGAAGGCGACCTTGTGGCCCGCGATGGCCTCGACGGCGACGCGTCCTTCATGCGAAGCCTTGTGCGCCAGCATGGGCTCGCCGGCCACGTCGCCGATGGCGAAAATGGCGGGGTCGGTGGTGCGGCGCTGCGCGTCCACCTGAATGAAGCCGCGCGCGTCCACGTTGACCTTAGTGTTCTCGATGCCCGGAACCGGGTTGGGCTTGCGGCCGACCGAAACCAGAACCTGCTCGAAGGTCTGCTCGGAGGCGTCCCCACCCTCGAACTTCACGCGCAGGCCGTCTTTCCCTTCCTGCATGGAGGCGACCTTGGTCTTGAGCTTGATGGCAGCGAACAGCTTTTCCAGGCGCTGATGCAGCGGCTTCACCAGGTCGCGGTCGGCGCCGGGCAGAAGGCCGTCGAGCATCTCGACCACCGTGACCTTGGAGCCCAGCGCGGCGTAGACGGTACCGAGTTCAAGGCCGATGTAGCCGCCGCCGATGACCAGCAGGGTCTTGGGAATCACCTTGAGGTCAAGTGCAGACGTCGAGTCGAGCACGCGCGTGCTGTCGATGGAAAGTCCGGGAACGGAAGCCGGTCGCGAGCCGGTGGCGATGATGGCGTTCTGGAACTTGAGTGTCTGAGTGCCCTTGCTTCCTTCTTGGGTGATGGTGAGCGTGCTGGAGTCGGCGAAGGCGGCGCGGCCCTGGACGTATTTCACCTTGCGGGTACGGGCGAGGATGCCAAGGTTGCCGGTGAGCTTGGAAACAACGCCGTCCTTCCAGCCGCGGAGCTTGGCCAAATCGAGCTTGGGTTCGGGATAGGTGACGCCCCACGCCGAGGCGTTCGCGGCCTCGTCGATGACCTTGGCGACGTGCAGGAGGGCTTTCGACGGGATGCATCCGCGGTAGAGGCACACGCCGCCGGGGTTGGGTTCGGCGTCGATGAGCGTGACCTCGAGGCCGAGGTCGGCGGCCAGGAAGGCGGCGGCGTATCCGCCGGGCCCGGCGCCGATGACGGCGAGGTGGGTCGAGTCAGGCAAGCGAACGCTCCCGCAGCTTGAATGGCGCGGAACAGAAGTCCCAGGTCCTTCCCTCGGGTTTCCCGCGCCGGAGAAAGCGCGCGGGAGCCCTCCCTCGCTCAGGATGACGGCATGGATCGGTTCTAGTTGGCTTCATGCGGCTGACCTCATCCTTCGAGCGGGAGCAGGAAGGGCTGCTCGAAGGCGTCGGCGACCCAGCGCAGGAAGCGGGCGGCGTCGGCGCCGTCGATGAGGCGGTGGTCGTAGGAAAGCGAGAGGGGCAGCATGAGTCGCGGCTGGAACATGCCGTTCAGGAAGACGGGCTCCTGGCGTCCGCGGGAGAGGCCGAGGATGGCGACTTCAGGCGCGTTGACGATGGGCGAGAACGAAGTGCCACCGATGCCGCCCAGGTTGGTGATGCTGAAGACGCCGCCTTCCATCTCCGCCGGCGTGAGCTTGCCGGTGCGCGCTTTCTCGGCCAGCTGCGAGAGTTCGGCCGAGATCTGGATGAGGTTCTTCTGGTCGGCGTCCCGGATGACCGGCACCAGCAGGCCGCGCTCGGTATCCACGGCGATGCCGATGTGACAGTACTTCTTGTAGATGACCTCCTCGCGCGCCATGTCAATGGAGGCGGCGAACTGGGGGTAATGCTTGAGCGCGGAGGCGATGATCTTGACCGCGATGGCGGTGACGGTGAGCTTGCCGCCGGCTTCCTCGGCGCGTTTGCCGAACTTTTCGCGAAGCTGCTCGAGCGAGGTGATGTCAGCCTTGTCATGCTGGGTGACGTGCGGGATGGTGGCCCAGGCGTAGCTCAAGTGGCGCGCCGTGGCGCGGCGGATGGCCCGCATGGGCTGCCGGTCGATGACGCCCCACTTGGAAAAGTCTGGGAGCGGCTCGACGGGAATCCCAGGGAGCGCCGCGGCGGCCGGCGCGACGCGCGCGCCGGTGGTGATTTGCTTAACGAAGGCCTTGACGTCGCCTTCGGTGATGCGGCCGCCGGGGCCGCTGCCGCGGACTTCATTGATGTCGATGCCCAACTCGCGGGCGAAGCGGCGGACAGCGGGGGAGGCAGCGACCTGCACACGAGGCTCAGCAGGAGCCGGCGGCGGCGCTTCCACTGCGGGAGGAGGCGGGATGGGAGCGGCCACGGCCGGAGGCGGCGCAGCCGCGGGAGCTGGCGCCGCAACTTTTTTCTCCTCTTTGGCGGTCTTTTTCTCGGCAGCCTTCTCGGCGGTTGGCTTGGCTTCCTTCTTTTTCTCTTCCTTCTTTTCCAGTTTGGCGGCGGCGCCGTCTTCCACCGTGAGGACGAGGTCTCCAACTTTCACCTTCTGGCCGGCCTTGACGTGAATCTTGGAGATGGTCCCGGCGACGGAAGAGGGGACTTCGACGATGGCCTTGTCGGTTTCGAGCTCGAGAACAGGCTGGTCCTTCGCGATGGTGTCCCCTTCGGCGACCAGGATTTTGACCAGGTCGCCGGAGGTAACGTTCTCACCCAGCTCAGGAATCCGGAATTCGGTGGCCAACGGGCGCTCCTTCCCTCAGGAGATGGCGGGATCCAGCTTCTCGGGATCGATCTCGAGGTCGCGAATGGCTTTCTGCACGACCTCGGGCTTGAGCTGGCCTTCGCGGGCGAGCGCGCTGAGCGCAGCCAGGGTGACGAAGCGGGCGTCCACTTCGAAGAAGTCGCGCAGGCTGGCGCGGCTCTCACTGCGGCCGAAGCCATCCGTGCCCAGGGCCATGATCGGCCGCGGGAACCAGCGCGCGATGGAGTTGGGCAGGGCCTTGACGTAATCGGAGGCGCAGACGAAGACGCCGGGGGCGCCTTCCAGGCATTCGGTCACGTAAGGACGGCGCGGCTTCGACCTGGGGTGCAGCATGTTCCAGCGCTCGGCGGCGTTGCCGTCGCGGTAGAGCTCCTTGTAGCTGGTGATGCTCCAGACGTCGGCGGCGACGCCGTATTTGTCCAGCATCTCCTGCGCCTGGATGACCTGGGGCAGGATGGCGCCGGAGCCGAACAGTTGGGCCTGCAGCTTGTGCTTTTTCTGGGCCGGGCGGAAGCGATACATGCCGCGCAGGATGCCCTCGCGTACGCCTTTCGGCATGTGCGGCATCGCGTACGGCTCGTTCATAACCGTCAGGTAGTAGAAGACGCTCTCGCCCTCGACGTACATGCGGCGGATGCCGTCCTGAATGATGACGGCAAGCTCGTAGGCGAAGGCGGGGTCGTAACAGAGACAGTTGGGCACGGGATAAGCGAGCAGGTGGCTGTTGCCATCCTGGTGCTGGAGACCTTCACCGGCGAGCGTGGTGCGGCCGGCGGTGCCGCCCAGCAGGAAGCCGCGGCAGCGCGAGTCGGCGGCCGCCCAGATGAGGTCGCCGATACGCTGGAAGCCAAACATGGAATAGAAGATGAAGAACGGAATGGTGTTGATGCCGTGGTTGGCGTAGGCGGTGCCGGCGGCGATGAAAGAGGACACGGAACCGGCCTCGGTGATGCCTTCCTCTAGGATCTGGCCGTCGATGGCTTCCTTGTAGTAGAGCAGGGTGTCGCGATCGACGGGTTCGTAGAGCTGGCCGACGTGCGAATAGATGCCCACCTGGCGGAAGAGCGCTTCCATGCCGAAGGTGCGCGCTTCGTCGGGGATGATGGGCACGATGAGCCTGCCGACCTTGGGATCGCGCAGCAACTTGGCGAGCATGCGCACGAAAACCATGGTGGTGGAAACCTTGCGGTCCTCGGTGCCCTCGTAGAATTCCTCGAACAACTCCTCCGGCACCGGCTCGATCGGTTGGGCCAGGACGCTCCGGGCCGGCACGTAACCGCCCAGTTCGCGCCGCCGTGCCTGCATGTACCTCATCTCGGGGGTGTCGTCGTCGGGGCGATAGAAGGGCGCGCCGGCGATATCTTCGTCTGAAACAGGGATGCCGAAGCGGGAGCGGAAGGCGCGCAACTCGTCCTCGTTCAGCTTCTTCTGCTGGTGGGTGATGTTCTTGCCCTCACCGGCTTCACCGAGGCCGTAGCCTTTGATGGTCTTGGCGAGGATGACGGTGGGCGAGCCCTTATGCTCGACCGCCGCCTTGTACGCCGCGTGAACCTTAATGGGGTCATGGCCGCCCAGCTTGAGGCGCTTGAGGCCCTCGTCGGAGATGTTGCTGACCATCTCCAGGAGGCGTGGATCGGCGCCCCAGAAGTGCTCACGGACGTAGGCGCCGCTCTCGACGGCGTACTTCTGGTACTGGCCGTCCACCGTCTCTTCCATGCGGCGGAGGAGCAGACCGTCCTTGTCGCGGGCGAGCAGCGGGTCCCACTCGCTGCCCCAAATGACCTTGATGACGTTCCAGCCTGCGCCGCGGAAGGCGGCTTCGAGTTCCTGAATGATCTTGCCGTTGCCGCGCACCGGACCATCGAGGCGCTGCAGGTTGCAGTTGACGACGAAGATGAGGTTATCCAGCTTCTCGCGCGAGGCCAGAGTGATGGCGCCGAGCGATTCCGGTTCGTCGGTTTCGCCATCGCCGAGGAACGCCCAAACTTTGGAGTTGGATGGCTTCTTCAGCCCGCGGTCTTCGAGATAGCGGATGAAGCGGGCGTGGTAAATGGCCATGATGGGGCTGAGCCCCATGGAGACGGTGGGAAACTCCCAGAAGTCGGGCATCAGCCAGGGGTGAGGATAGGAGGAGAGGCCGCCGCCGGGCTTGAGTTCGCGGCGGAAGTTCTCCAGGCGCTGGACGGGCAGCCGTCCTTCGAGGAACGCGCGGGCGTAAATGCCGGGGGCGGCGTGTCCCTGGAAGTAAACGACGTCGCCGTCGTGCTCGGCGGTGCGGGCGCGGAAGAAGTGGTTGAAACCGACCTCGTAGAGGGTGGCGGCGGAGGCGTAGGTGGAAATGTGTCCGCCGATGCCGTCCTCGAGGCGGTTGGCGCGCACCACCATGGCCAGGGCGTTCCAGCGGATAAGGCTCTTGATGCGGCGCTCTACTTCCTGCGAGCCCGGGAAAGGCGGCTGCTGCTCGACCGGGATGGTGTTGCAGTACGGCGTAGTGGCAGAGAACGGGAGCTTGATGCCGCGCTGCTCGGTGTGCGCCCGCAGATGCTGCAGCAGGCGTCCGGCGCGCTCGGCGTTGCCGTTCTGCAGGATGTAATCGAGGGAATCGAGCCATTCGCGAAGCTCAATCGCTTCGAGCTCGGTCATCCCGTTGGAAGACTTTTCCGACATCGTCGCTCACCTCTGGAATCCAGCCGCCGCAAGAGCCAATCTCACAGTCTAGCACTCGGAAGAGAGCCGGCGCTGGAGCCCAAATATTCATTATCGCAAAAGAGACGACCGACGCGGGCTTTGCCGGCGCGAGCCGCGCGATTTATGCTAGTGCGGCTCCCAAGGAGAGCATCCATGATTCAACGAACTGTAGTGCTGGTGGTTCTTTTCGTGGCGCTGGCCGGCGCGAGTCTGGCGGCGGCCCAGGAAAAGAAAGCCGAACCGGGACCGGTAACCTCGACGGTAAAGACGCTACTGGAGCGAAACACGAAGAACCTGGTGGCCGCGGCCGAAGCCATGCCGGCGGACAAGTACAACTTCAAACCGACCGCCGACCAGATGACCTTTGCGCATCTGGCTGTGCACACGGCCGAGGCCAACTATTTCTTCTGCTCCAGGATCGCAGGCGAAGCACAGCCGGAAGTGAAGCTGAGCGATGCGGACGCGAAGGAGAAGCTGCTGGAAGCGTTGAAGGCTTCGTTCGCATATTGCAGCACCGCGCTGGAGAAGATGGACGATTCCAAGTTGGGCGATTCGGTGGCGTTCGGCCAGCAGCAGCGGCCCCGGGCGGCGGCGATGATCGGGGTGGCGACGAACTGGGCCGACCACTACGGCATGGCGGCGATGTATCTGCGCTTGAACGGATTGCTGCCGCCGACGGCGCAGCCCAAGAAGTAGAAGCGGCCTTCGGACGCAGTCTCGTCTCCCATCGTTTGAACGGGCACAGGGGTCCCTCGCTTCGCTCGGGATAAGACCGTAAAGGGCGAGTGGCGGCCGTCCCGGTTCGCTGGTTAGCGCCCCCCAGATGGGGCGGCCGCGCATGCCCTGAGTGCATTGTGGCGGCGAGGCGTTACAGCGTGGTTGCGGGAGTGTGAAATTTCTGGTGAATGCCTGGCGTGATTCCGGGAGACGGTTGTGTGTGATTCGTGATGCAAAACCCAGGTCCTTCGCTCGGGTTTCCCGCGCACGACCAGGCGCACCGTGCTGTGCGCGGTGCGCTTGTGGCGTGAGCGCGCGGGAGCCCTCCCTCGCTCAGGATGACGGCATCAGGCACGTCCAGGTGCTTGATGTGGGGTCGTCGCAGCACATTCTGAAGCCGTGCCCTGGTACGAACCAGCGCCTCGCTACTTCCCCGCTGTGTTCTGCTCTTTCAGCCAGTCAAGGATGAGCGGGCCGACGCTCTGGTTGAAGCGGCCGCCTTCGCCGCGGAACTCCTTTTCCGGGCTGTCATAGACGTTAAAGCCGTGGTTGGTCTTCGGGAGCATGACGTAGCGGCCTGCCCCCGGGCGATTACGGTTCACCAAAGCGGCGAAGGTCTGATGGTCGTCAGCGCTCATGAACCAGTCGTACTCGCCGTAGATGGAAAGCGTGGGCACACTGACCCTGGACCACGCGCCAGCAATGTTGAGGTCCTGAAGCTGCTGATAGAAGGAGGCGGGCCGGCCGTACTGGTGCTCGGGGGCGTCGTACCAAAGGCCGGCGAGGTGGGGCTTTTGGCGGATGACCTCGGCAGGTGTGAGCTTCTGGTTGTAGTAGGCGCTGTAGAACTCGGAATAACCGCGCAGCTTTTCGGTGATGTCGCCGGGACTCTGGCCCATCAGGGCAAGGCGGCGGCGCTCGAGCTCGAGCATGTGCTCCAGCCAGGTCTTGGCCCAACCTCCGGAAACGACGTAGCCGCGTACGCCGGCTTCGTTGCCGATGAGCGGCGCGTAGGCGGCGCCGTTGCTGTCGCCGAAGATGTAGATGCGCTCGGCATCCACATAGTCGAGCGCCTTGAAGGCGCGCATGGCGGCACGGTAGCCGGCGAGTTCGGTCTGAAAGTCGGCCTGGCTGCAGTATCCCTCGCTGTCGCCGATGCCGGGCTTGTCCATGCGCATCATGACGAAGCCGGACTGCGTGATCAGGATGTCGAGAAGCTTCTCGATGCCGCCCTTGGGGCCGACCGGGACCTCGACCGAATCACAACTGAGCCAGCCGGCAAGAAAGAGGCCGGGCAAGCGGCCGGTGGCATTCTTCGGCCTGGCGATGATGGTGCGGAAGCGGAGGCCGTTCTCGGCGACGACGGAGTCGTAGGCGACGTCGATGCCGGAGAAAGTCTGCAGCGGCATGGGCGGGAGCGTGACCGTGCGCTCGAAGGTCTGGCCGTTCCGCAGGACTTCGAGGCGCGCGGTGTCGCCGCCACGCAGCGCAACAAAGGCCCGGTCGAAGGCGAGAAGGCTATCGAGCAGCGTTCCGTTGACGCGCAGGATGAGGTCGCCGCGGCGCAAGCCGGCCTGGGCGGCGACGGTGCCCTCGTCCACGCGCCCGACAGACGCACCCGCCCGGCCTTCGGGCGGGTTGACGACCGCGCCGAACCTGGCGTGGCGCCGAAGACCGCCGATCCTTTCCGGCTCGGCAGCGAAGGCAGTGAGTGGAGCGCCGCCCATAGGCACGCGAGCAGCAGGCCTGCGAGACACTGTAGTCTGAGGATACCCAAGCCAAACCCAGATCCTTCGCTCGGGTTTCCCGCGCCGGTGAAAACGCGCGGGAGCCCTCCCTGGCTCAGGATGACGGCACGATTCTTGGTGTGAGCGTGAGACATGGATGCTTTCCTCCGCGGCGGGCGTTGGCGGTTCAGTTCTTCATGAAGCTGGTGATGTGGAGCTTGACGGCGCGACGCTGTTCTTCGGTGGCGTCCTTCAGGCGCGAGTCGACCATACGCGCGAGACGGTCGGCGGGAACCTTGCGCCGGTTGAGGGGCGGTCCGTCGGCCAAGGGCTTGGAGCCGTCGGCGTCATGGCAACGACCGCACCGGGCGACGAACAGGTCGCGGCCGATGGCCAGCAGACGGGCTGATTCCTCGGCGGGCGACGCTTCAGGCTTTGGCGGCCTGGCGTCGTCGGCCGCAGCTACCAGAAAAAGGAAAGACAGGAACACGGCATTGATAAGTCCGACGCGGATCATTGGCGTACTCCGTAGTCCCACCAGTGCGTGCCCGCGGGGCGGGGCTGCGCGCGGCGGATGAGTTCGCGACGCTGCTGGTCGGTGTGGCAGATGAAGCAACTCCGCTGCCCGAAGCCGGGCAGGTCGGAAACCATCACATAAGCCTGGCCCGCCGTGCCCCAGGTGAGCATCTTGAGGTCGCCGGGCGAGATGGGACGGAAGGCGATGTCCTTGGAGAAGACGCCGGCGTGGGGCGCATCGGCGAGGTCCTGGAGACGCGCCGTGAGCAAGGTGACGTGGTGCTCGTCAACGCGGTAGGCGAGCACTGCCACTTCGACACCGCCGACCAGGATGCGGCGCGCGCCCACCGGGCGGTACTGCGCGGCCTCCTCGGGCGGGCGCGCGAGGGCGAGGCTGGCATGAAGGCGGGTGTTGCGCTCCACCCATTGGCGCAGATCGAGCGGATCGCGGGCGAAGTAGTCCAGACTCTGGTCGCCGGAAAGCAGGGCGCGATGCTGGTCGAGCGCCGCCGACTCCAGCGTGGAGAGCGGCGTAGAGGCGACCGTGAGATGCAGCGGTTCGCGCCAACGGTAATACCAGAAGATGGACAGTACAGCGAAGGAAAGCACGGCAGCAGCCGCGAGCGGGACCGGGCGGAGCCAGAAGGAACGCGCGGTGCGTTCGGGCGGGGGCGCTTCGTCGAGGCGGCGGTGCACCTGCTCCCAGAGGCCGGCGGGCGCGGCCATCAGCGGAAGCTGGCGGGCGAGCGAGACTCCCAGGCGAACCTGGTCCAGCTCCCGCCGGCAGCGGTCACATTCGCGGAGATGTTGCTGAACGCGTTCTGCGTCCTGGGTCGAGATCTCGCCGTGACAATAGGCGGAGAGCAGACACGAGACATGCCGCTCAAACATGTTCGCCCTCCGCGGGGACCTGGTTGCGCAGGTAGGAGAGCCTGCGGGCGAGGATCTTGTGAGCGCGGTTCAGGCGGGAAGCCACCGTGCCCTTGGAACAGCCAAGCGCGCCGGCGATCTGGTCGTAGGAAAGGCCCTCGACGTACCGCAACAGGATGGGCAGGCGCAGGCGAGGCGCGAGCCGGGCGACGGCCGCCTGCACGGCTCCCGACATCTCAGAGCGCATTGCGGCCTTCTCCTGGGAGCGGGACGGGCTCATGAAGACATCTTCAAGGGGAAGCCAGCGGCGCCGGCGACGGTGCTCATCCATGCAGACGTTGGCCACCAGACGATAGAGCCAGGTGCCGAAGTCGGAATCGAAACGAAACTTACCGATGGCGTGGAAGAGCTTGACGAAGACGTCCTGGGTGACGTCGGCGGCCACAGCGCTGTCGCCCGTGAAGTGCAGCGCGATAGAGTACACGCGGTCACGGTAGGCCTCGAAGAGCACACGAAAGGCATGCCGGTCCCCGCGCTGGCAGGCGCGGAGGAGATCGGCGTCCACCACCTGCTGAGCGCCGGCAGCCGCAGGATTCACACGCCCATTAGACGACCGGGCGAAGAGATTTCTTCCGGAAAACTTGGGGCGCAGGTCAGATAGCGAAACGCGTGGCGCTACGCGCCTTCGCTGGCCAGGAAGACGGCACCCAGCGGAGGCAGATTGAGGCCCACGGAGAAGGGACGGCCGTGCCAGGGGATGAGTTCGGCGGTCACGCCACCATAGTTGCCCCAGCCGCTACCGCCGTAATAGGTCGAATCGGTGTTGAGGACTTCCTGCCAGAGGCCGGTATGGGGAACGCCGACGCGATAGCTGCCACGCGGCACGGGAGTGAAGTTGCACGCCACGAGAACCAGCCGCCCGGTGGAACGCGCCCGGCGGATGAGGGTGATGACCGACTGGTCGGAGTCGCTGGCGTCGACCCACTCGAAGCCCCAGGGATCGCAGTCGAGCTCATGCAGGGCGGGATATTCGCGGTAGAGGCGATTGAGGTCGGCGACCAGCCGCTGCACGCCTTGGTGGCGGTCGTGCCGGGCCAGGTGCCAGTCGAGGCTGCGGTCGTGGTTCCACTCGTCCCACTGGGCGAATTCACCACCCATGAACAGCAGTTTCTTGCCGGGCTGGGCGTACATGTAGGCGAACAGCAGGCGGAGGTTCGCGAACTTCTGCCAGTCGTCGCCGGACATGCGGCGCAGGAGCGAGCCTTTGCCGTGAACCACTTCGTCGTGCGAGAGCGGCAGGACGAAGTTCTCGGTGAAGGCGTAGAGCATGCGAAAGGTCAGGTCGTTGTGGTGATACTTGCGGTGGACGGGATCGTGGCGGAGGTAGCGGAGCGTGTCGTGCATCCAGCCCATGTCCCATTTCAACCCGAAGCCGAGGCCGCCGACATACGTAGGCCGCGAAACCATGGGCCAGGCGGTGGATTCTTCCGCGATGATCTGCACGTCCGGATGCTCGCGGTACACGTCCTCGTTGAAGCGGCGGAGGAAGAGCAGGGCGCCCAGGTTCTCGCGCCCGCCGAAGATGTTGGGCACCCACTCGCCGTGCTGGCGCGAATAATCCAGGTAGAGCATGGAGGCGACGGCGTCCACGCGCAGGCCATCGGCGTGGTAGCGGTCCAGCCAGAGGAAGCCGGAACTCATCAGAAAACTGCGGACCTCGTGGCGGTCGTAGTTGAAGATGTAGCTGGACCAGTCCGGGTGGTAGCCCTGGCGGGGGTCGGCGTGCTCAAAGAGGTGAGTGCCGTCGAAGTACGCCAGGCCGTGCTCGTCGCCGGGAAAGTGGGACGGCACCCAGTCGAGGATGACCCCGATACCATGCTGGTGCAGGTAGTCCACCAGATACATGAAGTCCTGAGGGGTGCCGTAGCGGCTGGTGGGAGCAAAGTAGCCGGTGACCTGATATCCCCAGGAGCCGTAGAACGGGTGCTCCATGACCGGCAGGAATTCGACGTGGGTAAAACCCATGCCGGTGACGTACTCCGCCAGGCGGGGCGCCAGTTCACGATAGCTGAGCCAGCGGTCGCCTTCTTCCGGAGCGCGCATCCAGGAGCCGAGGTGAACCTCATAGATGGCCATGGGTGACTGCAGGGAGTTACGGGAGCGGCGGTGCTCGATCCATTGGCGGTCATTCCACTGGTAGTCGAGGTCCCAGACGATGGAGGCGGTCCGGGGAGGCGTTTCGTGGTGAAACGCAAACGGGTCCGCCTTATCCACGCGGTAGCCGTGGTGGCGGGAGACGATGTGGAACTTGTACTTCTCGCCCCGGCCGAGGCCGGGGACAAAACACTCCCAGATGCCGGAGTCACCGCGCGAATGCAGAGGGTGCGAGGAGCGGTTCCAACCGTTGAAGTCGCCGATGACGAAGACCTGTTCAGCATTGGGCGCCCAGACGCCGAAGCCGACGCCGGCCACGCCCTCCACCGTGCGGACATGGGAGCCGAGCTTTTCGTAGAGACGATGGTGTGACCCTTCGTTGAACAGATAGAGGTCGTCCGCGGTCAGGGCGGAGATGTCATGCCGGATGGAGTGTGTGGCGGGCGAAGGCGTACGGCTGCGAGACATGGCAGGCTACGACTTCTAACAGGAGGCGAGACCGGAGCGCAACCGGAAGGGCCCTACATGCGCTCCAAACGGGAGACGCGCCGCGGGCCCGACCCTTCGACGCGCAGGCGGAGCTTGTGCTCCACGCGCTCAAAGGGCATGAGCAACAGGAAACGCAGAATGAAGGCGCCCACGCCCAGGATCAGGAGCATGAAGTTCCAACCGCCGGAAACCAGGCGGACGGCGAAGACGCGGTCTACGAGCTGCATGACGGGCACGACCACGGCGCGCATGAAGCTCATCAGGAACGTGTCCTCGATGGCCTGCTGGCGAATGATGCCGCCACCGACGACGAAGTAGAGCACGTACGCCAGGGGGATGGTCAGCAAAGCCAGAGACAGCACGATGCGCGTGGTCTTGACGGCCTGGTATATCGCCTTGGCTTTTGGGTCCGGGGGGGCCGGCTGAGCCTGCGCACCCCAGGTCATCGCACCGGAAGAGGCGGGGCGCGTGGCATAGCCGGTGGCGCGAGCGCCGGAAGGCGGACGTGCTTCTCCGCTCCCCAACGTGGCGGCATCGCCGTAGCCCGCGCCCGCGGCATAGACCGGGTTCGTCCCCACGATGGCGGTGGGCAAGACCTGTTCGCCGCCCATCCAGGCGGCCTGAAGAGCTTTCAGGCGGGCGAGAACTTCGGCCGCATCGGGGCGGAAATCCCGGTTCTTGTTCAGGCACTGGTGGATGAGGCGCTCGAGTTCGGGCGGAATATCCGGGTTGAGGCGATAGACCGGAGTCGGCTCAGAATCGAGCACGCGCGCCAACGTGGCCTGGGGCGTGGGAGCATCGAAGGGCATGGCTCCAGTGGCCATCTCATAGAAGACGACGCCCATGGAGAAGATGTCCGAGCGAACGTCCACTTCCTTGCCCATGGCCTGTTCGGGAGACATGTGGCTGACGGTGCCGATGACCAGGCCGGCCTGCGTCTTGTAGACAGTGACGTCGTCGGGGTTGGCGGATTCGGCTTCGCGGATCTTGGCCAGGCCGAAGTCGAGAATCTTCACCTGGCCACGGGTGGTGACCATGATGTTTTCGGCCTTGAGGTCGCGATGAATGATGCCCTTCTCATGGGCCAGGGCGATGCCGTCCATGGTCTGGATGCCGATGTCGAAGAACTGGTCGATGGCAATGGGCTTGCCGCTGATGATTTTCTTCAGCGTCTTGCCTTCCACGAACTCCATCACGATGTAGCGGGTGTCGCCCTCAACGCCGAAGTGATGGATAGTGACGATGGAAGAGTGCTGCAGGCGGGAGGCGGCCTTGGCCTCGCGCAGGAAACGGGCCAGCGAGCCGGGGTCGGAGCTGTCGGTGGCCAGCAGGGTCTTGATGGCAACCGGGCGATCGAGCTCGGTGTCGAAGGCCTTGTAAACCACACCCATGCCGCCGGCGCCCAGCTTCGCCTCAATACGGTAGTTGCCGAACTGTGTCCCAATCATGGTGTGGCTGGACCGTACGCCGGCCGCATACGCAAGCCAACGGACCCGAACGCTCGGACGGGAAACGAGCCGAAGTATAACAGAGGCAGTAGCGCGACTGCTGTGCAAACAGCGTCCAACGCGCCACGCACGGTGGGAAAGCATTTAGGATGAAAGCAGAACGCCGGAGAGCCGCATGGAGGCGCAGATTAAGCTGGGGCGGGTGCGCGGCATCGAAATCGGCCTGCACTACAGTTGGGTGATCATCGCGCTGCTGATCACGTTCTCACTGGCCAACTACTTCCGCACGCAGAATCCGGGCTGGAGCCCGGGGACGGTGTGGCTGTCGGCCATCTTGACGGCGGTGTTGTTCTTCGCCGCCATCGTGACCCATGAGCTGGGTCACTCGGTGGTCGCTATGGCGCGCGGCCTGCCGGTACGCTCCGTGACACTATTCGCCCTGGGCGGCGTGGCGCGCATCGACAAGGACGCCACTGACGCCAAGACCGAGTTCTGGGTCGGGATTGCGGGGCCCATCACCAGCATCCTAATCGGGGTCCTCTGCCTGGGACTGGGCGGGTTGCTGGGATGGACGCCGGGTGGCAGCCTAGCCTCGCCGCCGGTGGCCGTGCTGGTGTGGCTGGGGTACATCAACCTGGCGCTGGCGGCGTTCAACCTGATCCCCGGGTTCCCACTGGACGGTGGCCGAGTGCTGCGCGCCATCCTGTGGTGGAGCATGGACGACGCTGACCGGGCCACACGAAGCGCGGCCCGGACCGGGCAGGCGGTGGCCCTGGCCTTCATTCTGCTGGGGCTGCTGCGCTTCTTCAGCGGCGAGGGATTCGGCGGGCTGTGGATGGCGTTCATCGGCTGGTTCCTGCTGGACGCGGCGACGGCCAGCCTGGTGGAGCGCGAAGCGATGGCCCTGATGCGAGGGGTGCGCGTGGGCGACGTCATGTCGCGGGACTGCTGGACCGTCTCCGGAGGCATCAGCCTGCAGAGCTTCGTGGACGATCACCTGCTGCGCAGCGGGCGAAGATGCTTCGTGGTCGAGGAGCATGGAAACATGTCCGGCTTGATCACGGCTCATGAGGTGCGGCAAGTGGAGCGCGAACGATGGCCGACGACGCTGGTCCGCGACGCCATGCGCCCGATGAGCCAGTTACGCGTGGTTTCGCCGCAAACCTCGGCGGCCGACGCCCTGGACCTGATGCGCCGCGAGGACATCAACCAGATTCCGGTGGTCTCGGAAGGCAAGCTGCTGGGAATCTTTTCCCGCGGCGAGGTGGTGCAACTGCTGCAAGCGAGGGAGGAGTTGCGGATGTAACCCACATCTGCGCCGAACAGCAAGGCGCAGATGTGGGGCACCGTCATGGGTTATTCGTAGCGCAGGGCCTCGATGGGGTCGAGGCCGGCGGCCTTCCAGGCTGGGTAGATTCCAAAAATCAGGCCGAAGCCTCCGGACAGCACCAGAGCGGCCACCACCCAGAAGAGGGACATCTGCGCCGGCAGTGATTCCCAGATGAAGCGGACACTGTAGGTGATGATGGCGCCAGCCAGAATCCCCAGAATCCCGCCGACACCAGAAAGCATGACAGCTTCAGTACTGAACTGCATGAGGATGTCGAACTTGCGGGCGCCGATGGCCTTGCGCACGCCGATCTCGCGGGTGCGTTCCGTGACCGAAACCAGCATGATGGTCATGACTCCCACGCCGCCCACGATGAGGGCCACGCTGCCGACGGCGAACAGGAAGATGAAGAGACCGCCGGTGATCTGGTCCCAGACCTGGGTGATGGAATCCTGGGTGAAGATGGCGAAGTTGTCGGGCTCGTTGGGACGCAGGTGACGACGCCGGCGGAGGAGATCGCGCATCTCGTCCTTGGCCTTGGGGATGTCTTCCCGCGAAGTGGCTTTAACGCTGATCCAATGGTCCTTCAGCTCGGGGTGCAGCTTGCGAAATGTAGAGAGCGGGAAGAAGACGATGTTGTCTTCGGGGTTGGAGCCGGAACCAAGCACGGTCTTGCGGGGCGCGGCCACGCCCACGACCTGGAACGTCTGGCCTTCGATGTTGATTTCACGGCCGAGGGCGGAGCGGGTGTCGAACAGGGTCTTGGCGGTCTCCGAGCCGAGCACGATGACCGGCGAGCGGTTCTGCTCATCGAACTCGCTGAACCAGCGGCCTTCCTGCATGGTGAGATCGAAGACTTCCTTCACCGAAGGCGTGTCCCCTTCGAGGATGACGTTCTTGGCGCGGCGGTCGCCGTACTTGACCACGTAGGACCCCACGCCGAACTCGGGAAGGAACTTGCGCACGCCGGCCGTGACGTACTTGACGTGGGGCAGGTGCTTCATGGCCTCGGCATCTTCGAGCGAGAGCGGCTTCCGAGTGCGCCAGCCCTCCGGGGCACGGCCGAAGGTGAACACGTCAAGGTGGAAGGCCATGACGATGTTGGAACCCATTTCTGCGATCATGCCGCTGACGTTGGAGTTGAGGGCGTTCACCACTGAAGAAACGGCGATGACCAGCATGATGCCGATGGCGATGCCCAGCACCGCGAGCCCGGAGCGAACCTTGTTCTTGCGCAGGGTTTCGAGCGCCATTCCGGCGTTTTCGGCGAATTCGGAACGCTGATACATAGGTCTCCTAGAGCTCGAAACGCAGCGCGACGATGGGGTCCAGCCGGGCGGCGCGGCTGGCAGGGTAGACGCCGAAGAATACGCCCACCGCGGCGGCCACGATGACGCCGGCCGCGATGGCCCACGGGGGAACGGCCGAGGGCATACCCACCAGCAGAGTGACCGTCTTGGCAACGGCGACGCCCAGCACCACGCCAATGATGCCGGCCACTAGCTCAATGGTTACGGCTTCGATGAGGAACTGCATCAGCACATCGATGCGGCGGGCGCCGAGCGCCTTGCGCACGCCGATCTCCCGGGTGCGCTCGGTGACCGCCATGAGCATGATGTTCATGATGACGATGCCGCCCACGATGAGGGAGATGGAAGCCAGAATGGTGACGACCAGGAACACGGTGCTGGAGATGCTGGCCCAGATGTTGAGGAAGGTCTGATTGGTATCGGCCTCAAAGCTGTCGGGCTGGCCGGGGAGATCGTGGCGGCGGGCACGCAGGATGACACGGGCCTCGTCGACGGCGCGCTCCAGGTCGGCGCCCACACCATAGGCCTTGATCCAGATGCGGACGCTGCGCCGCGTCCCGTACTGGTGCATCCAGGAAGTGAGCGGGATGGCCACCCAGTTATCGCGGCTCTGTCCCAGGGAGGAACCTTCCTTCTTTCCTACGCCGATGACGGCGTACTCCTGGCCATCGATGCGGATCAGCTTGCCCAACGGGTCGCCGGGACCGAGCAGGTTCTCATAGATGTCATGGCCCACCATGGCCACGTGCGAACCGGCGCGCTCATCGGCTTCGGTAAGAGGCCGGCCGAGGATGAGGTCCAGGTCGTAGATGCGGCCCATGGAGTGCGTCCAGCCGCGAATGCCGGTGTTTTCGCTGTCCCGGTCGCCGTATTTCACATTGCCGCTGAAAGTGCCGATGGACGCGCCGACGATCTTGCAGGAGCGGCACTGGTCGCGGACCGCTTCGTAGTCCTCGTAGGTGATGTCCTTGCGGCGCTGGGCTTCCAGCCACTGTTCCACGTTGGTGATGACGTTGGAACTCTTGTTGATGATGATGACGTCAGCGCCGAGGTTGAAAACCCTCTCCGCCATGTAGCGATTCAGACCCTCGGTGAAAGTAACGACCGCGATCACCGCGGCCACACCGATCACGGTGCCCAGCAGCGTAAGCACGCTGCGAAGCTTGTTCGCCCACAGCGACAACAGCGCGATACGCATGGCTTCCAACGGGTTCATGGGCGCTTATGAGTGTAGCTACGGAAGTGTAGCAAAGAGCGTTCCAGGGCCCGGTTTTTCGCCGGGATGAAGCGCACGGAATGGCCGTATAATGAAAGTGTAGGCAAACGGGCCGGACGGTCGCTTCCGCGCGGCGCGAGCCGCGGCGGGGGAGGAAAGTCCGAACTCCGAAGAGCAGTGTGCCGGATAACGTCCGGGAGGGCGGGTTCAAGCCCGTCCGACGGAGAGTGCCACAGAAAAGATACCGCCCGTTTCGGCGGGTAAGGGTGAAAAGGTGCGGTAAGAGCGCACCGCCCGGGCAGCGATGCACGGGGCAGGGCAAACCCCACACGGAGCAAGACCAAATAGGGGAGGAGAACGCCGCTCACGCGGTGAGCGCGTGCCGGCTCGGCGCGCCAGGACTCCCGGGTAGGTCGCTAGAGCCGGACAGCAATGTCCGGCCCAGAGGAATGGCCGTCCTGTCGGTTTCGGCCGGCGGACAGAATTCGGCTTACAGGCCCGATTGCTACTGCGCCCTCCCTCCTGCGATGAGCGGGAGGGAGGGCTTCAAGCTTCCTGCACGCAACTTGTTCAAGCGGCGCGGGCGTGGCGGGCGTTCACTTCCTCGTAAATCTCGATCAAGCGGGCCACCGATGTCTCCCACGAGAAGCGCTGGATCTGTTCGTAGCCGCGTTGCTTCAGGCGCTCGCGCAGGGGCTGGTCGACCAGGACGCGGTGCAGGGCGCGCATGATGTCGAAGACGTTCTCCGGGTTGACCAGCACGGCGGCATTGCCCACGACCTCCGGCAGCGAGGAGACGTTCGAAGTCACGACCGGCGTGCCGTGGGCCATGGCCTCCAGCGGCGGCAGGCCGAAGCCTTCGTAGAGCGAGGGGAAAACGAAGATTTTGGCGGCGTCGTAGAAGATGCGCAGCACCTCGACCGGCACGAACCCCAGGAAGCGGACGTCGTGCTGCACGCCGCTGCGGATGACGGTACGGCGCAGGTCGGGATGCTGGGAGAGATCGTCGCCGATGATGATGAGCTTGAGGTCGGGGAACTTCCCTTCCTTTTTCAGCTCGGTCTTGAGCGCTGAGAAGGCCTCGATGAGGCGCACGATGTTCTTGTGCGGCTTGATATTGCCGGCATAGAGAAGGAACGGGTAGTGGACCTGGTAGCGCTCGGCGATGAGTTGCCGCTCGGTGTCCGTGGCGTGTCCCAGGCGGAAGCGGCTGTCGATGGCGTTATAGAGCACTTCGATCTTCGATTCCGGGATGCCGAACAGGCGCATGATGTCGTGGCGGGTGAAATCAGAGACGGCCACGATGCGCTCAGCATGGCGGAGCACGCGCCGCGTGAGCCAGGAGCGCAGGAAGCGGCGCATCCCGGAGCGTGGGGGACGCGGCCGCATGTAGGTGAACAGGTCGTGCACGGTCACTACATACGGACAGGGGATGGAACGCGGCCGCCAGAACAGATGCGGGACGTGCACCAGCTCGCAGCCGTAGAGACGCACCACCTGCTGGAACTCGAAATAGTTGCGCGCTGAACTCTCCGGCGGGAAGGCTTCGGTCATGAAGTTCGCTGGCAGGGGGCCGATCTCATCGAAGCCTTCGGCATGGCCGATCAGCACGTACTGGTTGCGCTGGTCCAGGCGCGCCAGGTTCTGCACCACATTGCGGATGTAAGTGCCGATGCCGAAGCTGCGCAGACGGCGGATATCGAAAGCGATCTTCAATTCAGGGGCTCGTGGCCAGTGCCCAGTGGCTAGTGTAGCGCCGCGAACGAAGAACAAGAACCGCAGATCTTGTCCGCCGCGGCGGACTCGGGATGACAATCCCCAGGGCGGAATCGCCCTAGCGGGCGGGTGCAGGCTGGGCGGCGCGGGCGCGGCGACCGGCGTAGAGCGGAAAGGCCTCGCATAGTTCCAGCACCTGCCGGCGGATACGGGCCAGCACCATGGCGTCGGCACGGTTGTTGAGCGACTGCCCGATCCAGCCGCCGATCTGTCGCATCTCCTCTTCCCTCATGCCGCGCGTGGTCACCGCGGGCGTGCCAATGCGAATACCGCTGGGCTTGAGCGGCGGGTTGGTGTCGAACGGGATGGCGTTCTTGTTCACGGTGATGCCGGCTTCGCCCAGCGCTTTTTCCGCCTCGCTGCCCAGCATGCCGCGGGAAAAGACGTCCACCAGCATGAGATGGGTGTCGGTGCCGCCGGAGATAACCCGGAAACCCTCGGCGGAGAGCGTCTCCGCCAACACCTTGGCGTTGGAGACAATCTGGCGCGCGTAGTCGCGGAAGCCGGGCTGCATGGCTTCCTGGAAGCAGACCGCCTTGGCCGCCATGATGTGCACCAGCGGGCCTCCCTGCATGCCGGGGAACACGGTCTTGTCGATGGCGGCGGCGAACTCCGTCTTGGAGAGAATCATGCCGGAGCGCGGGCCGCGCAGCGTCTTGTGCGTGGTGGAGGTGACGATTTGCGCGTGCGGCACCGGTGACGGATGCACGCCGCCGGCGACCAGGCCGGCGAAGTGCGCCATGTCGACCAGGTAAAGCGCTCCTACCTTATCGGCGATCTGACGCATGCGCGCGAAGTCGATGATGCGGGGATAAGCACTGCCGCCGCCGATGATGAGCTTGGGCTTCTCCTGGAGCGCGAGCTTTTCCAGTTCGTCGTAGTCGATGGTTTCCGTCTCGCGCGTGACGCCGTAGGGGACGATGCGGTAGGTCTTGCCGGAAAAATTCAGATGGTGGCCGTGCGTGAGATGGCCTCCGTGGGCCAGGTTCAGGCCCAGAATGGTGTCGCCGGGCTGCAGCACTGCGGCATAGGCCGCCATGTTGGCCTGGGAGCCGGCGTGCGGCTGGACGTTCGCGTGCTCAGCGCCGAAGAGCTGTTTGGCGCGGTCGCGGGCCAGGTTCTCGACAATATCGGTGAACTCGCAGCCGCCGTAGTAGCGCCGGCCGGGGTAGCCTTCGGCGTACTTATTGGTGAAAACCGAACCCATGGCTTCCAGCACGGCTTCGCTGACGAAATTCTCTGAGGCGATGAGTTCCAGACCTTCGTGCTGGCGGCGCGCTTCGGCGTCGATAGCAGCGGCGGTCTCCGGGTCAACCTGCGAAAGGGAGCGGGACATCCAGTCGGAGTTCATGAAGCGCTCTTGGCTCTTGGCTCTTGGCTTTTGGCTATTGGCTCTTAGCTTCTAGCTCCTAGCTACTCGCTAGAAGGCGAAACCGCAGTCGCGTCGGTAACCCAAATCACTTCTTTTCAGCCAGCAGTTCCTCTTTCTCGATTTGCGCAATCTTCTCGACGCGGCGCTGGTGGCGGCCGCCGGCGAAAGGCGTTGCCAGCCATTTCTCGACCAGCTTCCAGGCCGTGGAGGGGTCGAGCGTGCGTCCTCCGAGCGCGAGCACATTGGCGTCATTGTGCTCGCGGCTGACCTGGGCCTCGTACTCCGAGGTAACGTGGGCGGCGCGCACCCCGGGTACCTTGTTGGCCGCTATGGCCATGCCGATGCCGCTGCCGCACACCAGGATGCCGAAGTCAGCGCGATGCGCGGCCACTTCCTCGGCAACCTTGCGGGCGTAGTCGGGATAATCGACGGAGTCTGCGGAATTCGTGCCCTGGTCGCGGACCTCGATGCCGCGATCCGCCAGCAGCTTGCGAAGCTGCTCCTTGAGCTCGTAGCCCGCATGGTCGGCGCCGAGGGCGATCTTCATGCTGTGATTCTACCGTGCCGGGTGCCGTTGCCGATACGGGAGAGCTTGCCCGGGGCGGAGTTTCGCACGATAATCACGCTCCGGAACTTTCCAGGTGAGGTGCATTATGGCTGCCGCGACCCCAGCCGCGCAGGGCTTCAAATTCATCCGCTTCGACACCAGCAGTTACGTCGCGCGCCTGACGTTGAACAACCCGCCGCACAACGTGCTCACAGTGCCGCTGATGACCGAGATGGCGGAAGGCATCGAGAGCCTGAACGGTCGCGGAGACATCAAGGCCATTCTGGTCGATTCGTCGCAGAAACTGTTCTCGGCAGGCATCGGACTGGAAGATTCCAAGCCCGACCGCGTCTTCCAGACCCTGGACGCATTCAACCGCGTGTTTGTCGCGGTGGGCGAGATTTCGAAACCGCTCATCGTCGTCGTCAACGGGCCGGCGATCGGTGCGGGTTCGGAACTGGTGGCCTTCGGCGACATCGTGATCGCCACGCCCAAGGCGTCGTTCGCGCAGCCGGAGGTGAAGCTGGGAGTGTTCCCGCCGTTCGCCGCCGTCATGCTGCCGCAGCTCATCGGCCCCAAGAAGACGTACGAGCTGATCCTGACCGGCGAACGGATGAGCGCGGAAGATGCGTTGCGCATCGGGTTCGTGAACAAGGTCGTGCCGGAAACGGAACTGGAAAAGACCGTGAACGAAGTGCTGGCGCGGATCGGGGAGTTCTCCGGGCCGGTGCTGGAGATGACCAAGAAGGTGATCGGCAGCGCCATGGGCCTGCCGCTGGCCGAGGCCATGAAGAAGTCGCACGACATCTATCTCAACCAGCTCATGGCGCTGGAGGACGTGCAGGAAGGGCTGAGGGCGGTGGTGGAGAAGAGAAAGCCGGTGTGGAAGAACAAGTAGTTCTCAGTTCTCGGTTCTCAGAGGGCGCGCGCTGCGCCCTTTCAATCTTTCAGGCGAACGCGTGGTCCAAAAACGCGGCGATGTAGTACGCGTCAAGGTATTTGAAGGGAGCTTCGCCGGTGGTGTAGTGGCCACAGGGGAGGACGCGGACGCTGAGGTCGAGCCTTCGGCGGCGGAACTCGGCGATGATGGCTCGGGAGACCTCGGGCAGGAACGTCAGGTCGTGCGTCGCGTAGACGATGAGCGACTTCTTCGCTGACTGCTCTGCGAACTTATCAAAGTAAGAGCTGGGGCTGATGGCGGACCACAGGCTGCGCAGGCGGTCGAGGGTGAGATCAGCCGGGATAGCGGCGCGGATGTGGCGGGTGGACTGGCCGCTCCAGATGACGTCGGCGAAATGCAGCGAGGCATGGTTGAAGACGTTAACGCGCAGGCGGGGCTCGTGCGCCGTGGCCAGGAAGGCATAGCAGGAGCCAAGGCTGGTGCCCACGACGCCCAGCCAGTCGTAGTTCTGTCGCTCAAGCCAATCCAGGCAACAGCGCACGTCGATGACGGCCTGGCGGGCGGCGTCGATGGTGCGGGCCACGTTGGAACTGACGGCATAGTCGGCGCGCTCGGTCTCGGGCGGCTTGCGGACATCGTGATAGGGCAGGCTGAGCCGCAAGGCGGCAACACCGGCGAAATTCAGGATGCGGCAGAGCCCGTTGTGCCCTTCCGCATCCGAGTTCCATTGCGGCAGCACCACCACGGCCCGGCGGCCGCGGGCCGGGAACCAGCGCGCGCAGACCAGGTTGTTTTCCGCATGGGGCGTGGAGACGGGCGAGGTGAAGCGCAGGAAGGTCGCTTCCCTTCTCTCTCTGGAGGCGATGCGGGGCTGGCCGTTGCCGGTGGGATGAAGTTCAGCGATACGACGCTCCAGGCGGAAGTCGCGGGGTGTCTGATAGGAGAAGAAGACGTCGCTTTCGGCGACAATGCGCCGGTTGAGTTCGCGCAGGAACTCTTCCTGACCGGGCCCGGCGGAGGGAGGGTGGCCGTTGGCAAGGGGCCACCCACGCGTCCACTCCAGTCCCAGCTCGAACGGGCGGACGACACGATTGGTGTCCCGCGTGGTGAGGCGGGTCTCCCAGTCGTGCATCCAGCGGCGGTAGAGGCCGCGCGGCACGCCATGAATATAGCAGCGCTACAGAAGGCGTAACGTCAGAACCTAAACTTCACCTCGTCGCCTGCGTTCAGCGTAACCTTGTACCTGCCGGCTTGCAGTGGAGTTGGCTGCCCAGTACTGTTACCGACGGTAATGATCACGTCAAAGGGACAACCCTGCCCGCTGTCATAGACTTCGGCATCCCCACCAGCGTTCGGACTGGCCGTGGGTATTACGCCATTGGCTCGAAACTTTACCGTGCAACTACCGCCGCCGATTTCTCCGCTGCCTGGCATATTGCGTTCTCCTTTTGGTCGAACCCTGCTCCGGAAACTCTCACTTGGAACGCCGGCGCTTACCTTTCGCTTTTGGCTTGCGCTTTGCCGTGGAGGCCGCCGGGGGCCACGGCCAATGAAACGTGATCTTTTTGCCTCTGTCCACGGTGACGATTCGCGCCGTCTTGTCTGGGAAAGTGACCAGAACGTCGAAGGGACACGCCTGCGCCGTATCCTCAAGTTCGGCAGCATCGCCAGCTGCACCCACAGGGTTCGGGTTGCCGCCGTGGGGTCTCCACGCGGGTCTTACGCCCGGACATCGGAAGCTCACGTTGCAGCTACCGCCGCCGATCTCTCCTGTCCCACCTGGCATAAAGCACTCTCCTTGGCTCGCTGAGATTTACTAAGAGGCCGGTAATGATAACGGTTCAGGAGGCGCGCCGGAGGGGCGGCTCCTCGAGGATCGCGCGGACATCGCGGCGGGAAGCGAAGCCCTGGCGGTCGGCGGGATCCAACTCGCGCTGCAACTGCAGAATAGCCTCCCGGGCGCGCTGCCGAGCCGCACCAGCCTGCTCCTTTTGGCCCAGATTTGCAAGCGCCTGGGCCTGCAAGAACCAGGCTCGGGCCTGCCATTCGCCGCCCAGGTCAGCCTGCGCAGAAAGGAGCGGGTTCAGGACTTCCAGCGCCATTTTGGCTTCATGACGCAAGAGGTGCACTTGAGCCAGGTTGAGCGTGGCGCGTGCGATGGTGTGGTAGTGCTGGAGGCGGCGCGCGCCCTGCAAGGCGGCGCGACATTCCGCCAGGCCGCGATCTGCGGTGCCTTCTTCGGCAAGAAGCAATCCCAGATTCGACCGTGCTTCGATGGAAGCCTCAGAAACGCTGGGCTCCTTCCAGAGGACTGCGCCCTTTTGCCAGTAGGAGCGCGCGCGACCACGGTCGCCGAGTTCGAGATGCAGTTCGCCCAGTGCCGCATAGGCGTCCGGAAGGAGCTCGCCGTACCCGCCCTTCAGGGCCGCTTGCAGCGCCTCCTCCAACAGCGAACGAGCGCGCGCGGTGTCGCCCAAACGCAGATAGATCCAGCCGCTCAGGAGTTCCACGTTGGGGACCTGAAAGGGGTGCTTCGCCTCCCGAGCCTGTGCCAGGGCGGCATCGGCGGCCAGGCGAGCCAGCTGATAGCGATTCTGGTAAAAGAATGCGCTCGCCTGGAAGTAAGTGGCCTGAGTGACCTGGGGGCCGGCCTGCACCTTCTGGAAAAGATCGCGGGCCTGTTGAAGCGACTGGTTGGCCTGCTGGAAGGAGCCGGCGTTCAGGCTGTGCGTGCCGAGATTCCTCAAGCTGAGCGCCTCCCAATAGGTTTCGCCCATGGTCCGAAACAGGGAAAGCGCCTCCTGCGCGTAACGCGCACCGCGCTCGGGGTCGGGACCGGACTGCATGAGGAGAGCGCCGAAGTTGGCGAGAAGCTGAGCGCGCTGGCGGAGTGCCGGCACGTCGCGGTACTCGCCATAACGCCGCCATTGCGCGAGACTCTGCTCGAAGTAGTCCCTGGCTTTGGCAAGGTCACCCTGGTTCCAGTAGGTGACGCCGATGTTCATGAGGGTTTGAGCCTGAAACCGATTGTTGCGCACCTCGGCGCCGGTTTCGATAACGGGAAGATAGTGGCGGCGGGCTTCCTCCAGTTTTCCCTGTGAAGCCAGGACGTCGCCGAGGAACTTTTCCGTGGCCAACAAGGAGGCCTCATAGCCCAGCGACTGCGCCACGCGGGAGGCGTCCTGCGCAGTCTCCCAGGCCTTGGCGGCATCTCCCTTGACCCGGTAGATCTCGCCGAGATTGAGCAAAGCGTCTACTTCACCTTCGCGATTGTTGATCGCACGGCAGAGTTCGACGGCGCGCTGGCCGTGCTCGACCGCCCTGGCCAGGTCGCCGGTACGGGTGTAGAGCCAGCTCAATCTCTGGTGCACGACCACGTAATTGGGATCGAGCCGGAGCGCTTCCAGGTAGCGCGAGATGGCAGCCGCGTAGCGCACCTGGTTGATGTGCACCGCGGCGAGGCCGGCGAGCGCATCAGGATCATCGGGGTAGAGGCGGATGAGTTCCTGGTACTTCTGTTCCGCCAGCGAGTAGTCGTAGTTGCGCTCGGCCAGGTTGGCCTGGATGAGCAACGCATCCACGACGGGGGTCTCGCCCCGGATCAACTGGCTGGCTTTTTCCGCAGGCTCGCGGGCACGGTCGTCGTAGCCGAGCGCCCCGTACACCTGGCTCATGCGGGCGTAGGCGAGGGCGAAGTCCGGGTCCTCATCAATGGCGCGCTGCAGGAAGCCGAGGGCGCGTGCAGTGTTGCCCTGGGCGAGGGCGTTCTTGGCCTCGGTGTAGTTGAAGGCGGCGGTGACGGTGCGCGGACGTCCGGTGGGAGGCCGGGCTTCGTAGGTTTGTCCGGGGCCGACGCGTTTGAAGTAGTCCTGGATGCTGTCCGCAAGCTCATCCTGCATGGCGTAGAAGGTCTCCTCGGGTGAACCGGAGAGGGCGCGCTCGGCTTTGGCGGCGGCCACGGTCTCGCCGGTGCGCACGTCACGAAATTCAGCGGAGAGGCGCAGCATGTTGCCGGCGGCGAACATGGAGGGCACGACGACATAACGGGAGCCGGAATAATCGGCCACGGTCTTGATGGCTTCGGGCTGATAGATATCCTTGCCGCCGGCCTCGAAGCCACGGCTCAGTTCCAACAGACGCTCATAGGGCAGCACCTGGACGTTGGGCGAACCAGTGAGGTCGAGCACCAGCATGTGGGTGAGGGTCATGCGGAAGCGCTCGAGCGCGGCGTTGCCGGTCTGGTTGCTGAAGGGCAGCACCGCGACGCGGATGCGCTCGGGAGGCACGGGCGGCCTGCGGAACTGCCAGGCCACGACGCCTACCACCACCGCCGCCAGCACGATCGCCGCCACCTTCAGGAACCGGGTGCGCAACTGGATGGTGATGCCGGCGGGCACGACCGGCAGAGTGGCGCCCTGCTCGATGGCGCGCAATTCGGTCAGGGCTTCGCGCGCGGAGCTCAGCCGGGCGTCGGGGTCCTTGGCCAGCATGCGCTTGATGAGGGCCTCTAGGGCCGCCGGCACGCGCACGCTGTGGGTGGTGACGGATTCCTCTCCCAGGATCTGCCCGTCTCCCACTACCAGCTTGCGGGTAAGGAAGGGATGGCGGCGGTGGAGCATCTCGAAGAAGACCACGCCGAGAGAAAAAATATCGGTGCGCGGCCCGGGGTCGGATTCCAGAAGCAGCTCCGGCGCCATGTAGCCGGGCGTGCCCGCCAGGTTCGAGGTGTGACTGGTGAGCTGGGAGCTATCGAGGGTCTCCTCGGAGAGCAGTTGGCGGCGCGCCAGCCCGAAGTCGAGCACCTTCACCTCGCCGGTCGGGGTGAGCATGATATTTTCCGGCTTGATGTCACGGTGGATGATGCCCTTCTCGTGGGCGGCCACCAGGGCCTCCAGGCACTGTTCGGCGATACGGTAGAACTCGGACAGCGGTATGGACTCCCGCAGCCGGCGGCGCAGGGTAACGCCCTCGACGTACTCCATGACCAGGAAGACCTGGTCGCCCTTCTCGACGACGTCATAGATGGAGGCTATCGAACCGCAGTTCAGGGCGGAGGCGCGCTCGGCCTCGCTGAGGAAACGGCGGCGATAGTGGGGATCGGCGCGCAAACGCGCGGCCAGGCGCTTGAGGGCGACGGGGCGCTTCAGAGTGGGGTCCTCGGCGCGATAGACCTCGCCCATACCGCCGACACCCAGGCGCTCCCGCACCAGGTAGCGGCCTACGGTCGAGCCTGCCAGGTCTTCGCTGGAGTGAAGGTCCACCGGTTTTCTCTGTGGGGCCACCATGGAGGCCAGCACACGGCAGGTCGCGTGCCCCCGAATGTCGTCATCGTACTCCCCGTCTCGCCGGGAAACAATCGCTGGAGGCTATTTCCGATAGCGGCGCGGCACGCGCTTGGAGATGGCACAGAGGATCTCGTAGGGCACGGTGGCGGCAATGGCGGCGTGTTCGTGGGGGCTGACGGAGAGCCCGCCATTGCGGCCCAGCAGGACGACTTCGTCGCCAACGGCAGCGCCGGGAATGTGGGTGACGTCAATCAGAGTGATATCCATCGAGATGTTGCCGACGATACGGGCGTACTGGCCGCGGACGACAACCCGGCCGCGGTTGGAGAGCTGGCGGTTGAGGCCATCGGCGTAGCCCACCGGAAGCACGGCGATGCGGGATGGTCCCGGCGTCACATAAGTGCCGCCATAGCCCAGGGCCTGGCCGGCCAGAACATCACGCAGGGTGAGGATGCGCGTCTTCCAGGAGAGGACCGGCTCCGGCGCGAAGGGCAGGGGGGAATCCGCGGCCTTGCCATCGGGGCAGCGAAACTTGAGGAAGTAGCCATAAAGACAGAGGCCCGGGCGAACCATGGTCTTCCAGGCGGCCCGGCGGAGAGCTACAGCGGCGCTGTTGGCCATGTGCACGTACCTGGGCGAACATCCGCGCCCGGCCAGCGCCTGCAGAACCTGGTCGAAACGGCGGCTTTGCAGCTCGACGTCGGCGGCGCCGACCACTTCCGAGGATGCCAGGTGCGTGGCCACACCCTCGAGCGTGAGACGAGGAAAGGACTTGAGCAGTTCGACCATGCCTTCGGAGCCTTCCCAGGCGATGCCGAGGCGGGTCATGCCGGTATCCACCTTGAGGTGGACGGGAATCGCTTTGCCCTTGGGGTTGAACTTGAGGGCGGCGCGATCGAGCAGCTCGAGATGGAAGGGCTCCCAGACCGCGGGGGTGAGGTCGTAGCGCAGAACATCTTCCTCCTCGCCCTGCCAGAAGCCGGTCATCAGGAGGATGCGGGCCTTGACGCCCGCCTGGCGAAGCTCGACGCCTTCGCCGGTGGAGGTGACGCCGAACCAGGTGGCGCCTTCGGATTCCAGGGCTTCCGCGCACTCGACGGCGCCGTGGCCGTAGGCATCGGCCTTGAGAACAGCGCAGACCGTGGCCGGCGCGACGTAGTCGCGCACCGCGCAGTAATTGTGCCGCAGCGCGGGAAGCGAGACTTCAGCCCAGGTGGGTCGGGACTCCATGAGACGCTAAGTCAGGAGATGCGGAGCGGAGAGAAACGGCTGCCGAGCAGTCTGATTATAACGTTTCCGCGAACCCCGGAGTCGGCGGGCGGAGCCTAGGCAGTGAACAGGGCTAGCCTTCGCTTGCCCGCGATTCAAAGCGGGTGGACTTCTTCAAGAAGACCAGGTTGACCTTCCCGGTGGGGCCGTTGCGTTGCTTGGCGATGATGAGTTCGGCCAGGCCGTCGAGGTCGGGATTGTCGGGCTTATAGACCTCTTCGCGGAAGATGAACATGACGACGTCGGCATCCTGCTCGATGGAGCCCGACTCGCGCAGGTCGGAAAGCTGCGGGCGATGGTCGCCGCCGCGGCTTTCGGGGGCGCGGCTGAGCTGGGAGAGGGCCAGCACGGGCACACGCAGTTCCTTGGCCAGCCCCTTGAGGCCGCGGGAGATGGCCGAGACTTCCTGGGTACGGTTCTCATAGCGACGGCCGGCGCCCGCGGACATGAGCTGCAGGTAATCCACGACGATGAGGTCGAGCCGTCCCTGGGACTGCTGCAGGCGGCGGGCCTTGGCGCGCATCTCGTGCAGGGAGATGCCGGGAGTGTCGTCGATGAAGATGGGCGCCTCGGCCAGGCGGCCCAGCGCGTCGGCCAACTGCTTGAAGTCGTCCCGGCCGAGGAAGCCGGTGCGCAGCTTGTGCGAATCCACGTGGGCTTGCGAACAGAGGAGGCGCAGGAGCAGAGCTTCGCGCGACATCTCCAGCGAGAAGATGCCCACGGCCTTGCCGCCGCGCACGGCGGCATTCTCGGCGATATTGATGGCCAGCGCCGTCTTGCCCATGGAGGGCCGGGCGGCGAGGATGATGAGTTCGGAAGGCTGCAGGCCGCTGGTGAGGCCGTCGAGATCCTCGTAGTAGGTTTCGAGGCCGGTGATGCGCTGGCCGCGCTGGTAGAGGGCGTCGATGGAGCCGAAGGAGTCACGGACAATCTCGGTGATGCCGGAAAAACCGCGGCTGATGCGCTGGTCGGAGAGTTGGAAGATGGCGGTTTCAGCGGCGTCCAGAACCTCTTCGGCGGGATCGGCCTGCTCCAGAGCTCGGGCGATGGCGCTGTTGGCGGCGTGAATGAGGCCGCGCAGCATGGCCTTATCGCGCACGATGCGCACGTGATGCTCGATGGAGGTGCGGCGGGGTACGCCGTCAGTGAGCGAGGAGATGTAGGCGGCGCCGCCCACTGCCTCCAGTTCCTTGCGGCGGGCGAGCTCTTCGCTCAGAGTGACGAGATCAATGGGCCGGCCCGACTCGTTCAGGTCCATCATGCGGGCGTAAATGCGGCGATGCGAATCGAGGGAGAAGTCCTCGGCGCGCAGGACCTCGGCGGCCTGGTTGTAGGCGAAGTTATCCAGCAGGATGGCGCCCAACACCGAGCGTTCGGCGTCGGCGCTGGCCGGGAGACCGCGGTCGAGGCTTTGGTCGAGCGTCGCCATGCAGGGGCGAAGAATTTACGAAACCAATATTACAAGCAAAAAATGCCAAAAGAAACCAGTAACTTCGGATGAAACGCTCTCAAAAGAAGCCCCCTGCGGAAGTCCGGCGATGACAGCCGACAAAAACCCGGCCTGCGCCAGCCGCACAGGCCGGGCTGTCTGGTGCGAAGCCCTCGGCCGTTCCCTATCGAACCGGGCCGGGGACGCGCTGCTCAGTGAGTACGCGCCGTAATGCTACGCACGCTGTCGTTGCGCCCACGATGCCTCGCAGGGAACGCTGGAGGCAAGAGCCAACGGCGCCGACGGTGTGAAGAAACTGTGAAGTTCACGGGTTTGCTGTGGAAGAGAGAGGAAAAGTGCCCCCCACCCTTGCGAGCTCGAACAGCAAACGCAAGATCCTTCGAGTCGCGCCGCGACCGCGCCAAGGAGAAGCACGGCAGAAAAGCAGTCGCGGCGCTCGCTCAGGATGACAATCTCATAGGCAGTTATTCCTGGACGCCGTCCATGAAAGCGCGCAGCTTGCGGGAGCGCGAGGGATGGCGAAGCTTGCGCAGGGCTTTGGCCTCGATCTGGCGGATGCGCTCGCGGGTGACGGCGAAGGACTGGCCGACTTCCTCGAGGGTGTGTTCGGAGCCATCCTCAAGTCCGAAGCGCATCTTGATGACCTTCTCCTCGCGGGGAGTCAGGGTGCGCAGCACCTGGGCGGTCTGCTCCTTGAGATTGACGTTAATCACAGCCTCGGCGGGCGAAATGACGGCACGGTCCTCGATGAAGTCGCCAAGGTGCGAATCCTCTTCCTCGCCGATGGGGGTCTCGAGCGAGATGGGCTCCTGGGCGATCTTGAGCACCTTGCGCACCTTGGCTACAGGGATATCCATGCGCTTGGCGATCTCTTCCGAGGTGGGTTCGCGGCCGAGCTCCTGCACCAGTTGCCGGGAGGTGCGGATGAGCTTGTTGATGGTCTCGATCATGTGCACCGGGATGCGGATGGTGCGGGCCTGGTCGGCGATGGCGCGGGTGATCGCCTGGCGAATCCACCAGGTGGCGTAGGTCGAGAACTTGTAGCCGCGGCGGTATTCGAACTTGTCCACGGCCTTCATCAGGCCGATGTTGCCTTCCTGGATGAGGTCGAGGAACTGCAAGCCGCGGTTGGTGTACTTCTTGGCGATGGAGACGACCAGGCGCAGGTTGGCCTCGATGAGCTCGCGCTTGGCCTGCTCGGCGTCCATTTCGCCCTGGATGATCTCGCGCTGGGTGCGGCGCAGCTCGTGGAAGGTGACGCCGGCTTCCAGCTCGAGACGCTCCAGATCGCTGCGGCTCTGTCGCTGGGTGCGTCGGTATTCCTTCTTGAGTTCCTCGCTGCGGGTGGCGTCGATCTTCTTTTCCAGGCTGGAAACCTGGCGATCGAGCGAGCGCATGACGTCCACGGTCTTGTTGACGCGCTCGATGAGCCGCTTGCGCTCCTGGTTGGTGAAGCCGAAGTGGCGGATGATGAGCGAGATCAGGACGATCTCGCGGGCCAGCTTGCCACGCACCCGCACGTAAAGCCGCGGCTTCTTCTTGAAGGAAACTTTCTGCAGCCGCTCATAGAGCTGCTGAGCGCGCTTGTAGTGCTTTTGCAGGTCCTCCACTTGGCGCAGCACGGCCTTGATGCGGTTGAGCAGGATCTCCTCAGTGATCTCCTCTTCGTCGGCGAAGGTGACGATCTCCTTGATGCTGCGCACGCCCTTGCGCAGGTCCTCCCCGATGGAGAGGACTTCGCGGATGACGATGGGAGAGCGGGAAAGGGCCTTGAGCACGCGGAGCTGGCCGCGCTCGATGCGCTTGGCGATCTCCACCTCGCCTTCACGGGTGAGCAGGGGGACGGTGCCCATCTCGCGCAGGTACATGCGCACCGGATCGTTGGTCTTTTCCAGCGCGCCCGGAGTGAGATCGAGCTCGACGTCCTCGCCGCCTTCCAGCTCCTGCTCGAACTTCTTCTCCAGCTCCGAGCTGGGGAGCTTGGGCTGGTCGAGCACGTCGATGCCCTGCGTACCGATGGTAGTGAGCAGGTCGTCGAGGTCCTCAGGCGAATGGACGTCGTGGGGGATCAGGTCGTTGACCTCACTGTAGGTGAGGTAGCCCTTCTCCTTGCCAGCGTCGATCAGCTTCTTGATATCGTCGAACTTGTCGTCGAGAGCCAAAGCAGTCAATCCTCATTCCGTGCCCGGCGACACCCGTGCCGGGGCACAGCGGTTACCAAGGAACTGCCGGGAAGATGGAGTCGCCGCGGAGAAAACACGAAACCCAATCATGTTAGCACAAAACTGAACGCGCCTACTACGCGCCCTCCTGCCGCCTCTTCTGGGGATACGGGGCAACCGCCTTGGTCTTACACCATTAGACGCGCCAGAAGGTGGTTTAGATTCCTTCAAGTGACAGAAAAAGGGGGTGTTAGCCCTGGTTTTGATACGCCGTGTCAGTGGGTGGCGAGGACGCGGTCGATATCCACTTTTTCCTGAAGCAAGCGGCTAAGCGTGGCGGAGTCGCTGCGGCGCTCGGCCTCGGCGATCTCAGCCTTGAGCTGGCGTCGGCGGCGCTCCAGGTGGCGGCGGCGGAGGGCCTCGATGGCCCCCTCCAGAAGCTCGGGCGTCAGTTCCTCGCGCTCGTCCATCAGGATGGCGGCCAGCAGGCTGCGATCGGAATCGGAGAGCGGGAGAGCCAGGGCGTCGGCGTCCTCTTCCTTCTGCAGCAACAACTCCAGCAGGGATTCGGAGGCCAGACCTTCATGCAGGCCCTCGGTTGAAAGCGCAAAGCGCGCCTGGCGCGCGGGATCAAGCTGCTCGGCAGGCTCAGAAACAGGGTTACCGCCGGGCTCGACGGGAAGTTGGCCGCCGGAAGCAAGGGCGCGGATGAGGATGCGCTCGGCATCGGTGACCTGCGGCTCGGCCGCGGGACGCACCGTGGCGGTGCGGGTGGCGGCCGCGTGGCGAAGTTCCTCGCGCAGGACAGCGGAATCTATGCCCAGCTTCTGGGCGATCTCCTGCGCCAGCTCGTCGCGAGCGATGCGGCTGGGGACGCGGTGAATGTGCGGCAGCAAAAAGGTCACGGCCTGCACCTTGCCTTCCGGCGTGCGGACGGGGAATGAGGCACGGGCGCGCTCGATCAGGTAGTCGAAATATTTCTGCGACTCACGCAGGGCGCGAGCGTAAGCCTCGCGGCCACGGCGGCGGAGGAACAGGTCGGGATCGAGACCAGGCTCAAGGGTCAAAACTTTGACGTGGAAGTCTTCGGCGACCAGCAGGGCGAGTGAACGCTCGGCGGCTGCAGCGCCGGCGGTATCGGGATCGAAATTGACCACCAGGTTGCGGGTGAAACGGGCCAGCAACCGGACCTGCGCTTCCGTAAAAGCCGTACCGGAACTGGCGATGACGTTGTGGAAGCCGGCGGCGTCGACGGCGATGCAATCCATCTGGCCTTCGACCAGGATGGCGTAGTCGAGTTTGCGGATGGCCTCGCGGGCGCGGTCGAGGTTGAACAGCACGCGCGATTTGGAATAGATGGGCGTTTCCGGCGAGTTGAGATACTTGGGTCCGGAGCGCTCGTCGGTAGCCAGCGTACGACCGGTGAAGGCGACGATCTTCCCGGCTTCGTTGGCGATGGGAAACATCACACGGTTGCGGAAACGCGAGTACATCACGGGCGACGCCCCTTCCGATTTCCACGCGAACAGGCCGGAGGCGCGCAGGGCTTCCTCATCGGAAACGCCTTTGAAATAGTCGCGCAGGAGGAAGCCGGAATCGGGGGCGAAACCGATACGGAAGGCGCGGATGGTCTCCTCGGTCAGCCCGCGGCCAGCCAGATATTCACGCGCGGCGGTCCCTTCGGGACGGCGGAGCTGATCTTGAAAGAACGCGCAGGCGCGGTCGTGGAGGTCGAGCAGGGTGGCGCGCAGCTTGGCGTCGCGGGCTTCGCCCGGCCCGCTGAAGGAAGCTTTGGGCAGGGGAACGCCGGCCTTCTGCGCTACGGCGCGCACGGCCTCCGGGAAGGTAATGTTCTCCACCTTCTGCACGAAGCTGAAAACGTCGCCGGAGGCGCCGCAGCCGAAGCAATGGTAGAACTGGCGCGTGGCGTGGACGGAGAACGAGGGTGTCTTCTCCTTATGAAAGGGGCAGAGGCCGGTGTAGTTCTGCGCCCCGGATTTCTTGAGCTTCACGTACTCGCCGACGACGCGAACGATATCCGCCTGCTGCTTGACGGTGTCGGCGAGGGAGCCGGGGTTAGGCATGGGCTGCTGTTTCTGACCGCGGATCGACGCGGATGCACACGGTTGCGAAACGCATTCTAGCCAAGCGTGCTGTGGATAACAGCACCCCGGTCGCTAGTAACCGACCGACGGAAACCCTAGGGCAAGCTGCACACCGGCGGCGATTTCCCTTAAACGATTCTCGCCCAACCTGCGCAGAGCGGAGCGAGGCTCGACGAGCCACGCCTTCGGAACGCAACTGATGTCTTCCGCTCGGGCGGTGGAAAGCTCGCTCAGGCCGGTCTCTCCTGGGGGTAACTCGACGTGGCTGGGAGCACGCGCGGGCGTCGTAGACAGTGGTACTACGAGCACGGTGCTGGCATGCGGATTGCGATTGCGCGCATCGAGGGAAATCACCACGACCGGACGCCGCCCTTTTTCGGGCGGATCGGTGTGCAACTGAACAAACCAGATCTCGCCGCGCGCAGGCGTTCGCAAGAAGGGCATGCTCAGTCCTCGTCCTGCACGAGAGCGCTCCCGGCGAACTCACCCCAGGCTTTCTGCTCGGCGGCTTCCTCTTCCGAAAGCGAGTCATAGTAGGCCGCAGTAGCGGCTTCAAGTTGAATGCGCCGCTCCTGCTCGCGGAGCTGCGCGACCGTAAGGTCGAGAGCTTCAGCCATGCTGGCGGCTTGTCCCCCCTTGACCAAAGACTGCAGGTAGGCGAAGGTCTCCGGCGCCACGGTCGTGGAAACCTTCGGCCGCGTTGCCTTAGCCCGAGCACTCATATGCTTGCAGCATTGTAAGGGGGTGAATGTCCCCCTGTCAATAGACTGTTGTCTTCTTCTTGGGAGATACGAATCTACTTACCCGCCTCTCGCTTCAAGCGTTCAATCTGGGCCAGGTGGTTAGGGTCGTGGCCAGCCATCATGCCGAGAAGCTCGGCCAGCGTGACCTTGCCGCCGCGCTCGGGATGAAAGGCGCCCTTCTCCAGGTCGGCGGGGCGGAGCCGGCGCAGCAGGCGGAGGTTGGCCCGGCGGGCGGCCTGGTAGGCGTCCAGCAGTTCCGCCGGGGTGGCCTCCAGATAGCCCAGGTTGCGAGCCCAATCGTCCTGATCAACGGGCGCGATGACGGGCTCTTTGTCCGCGATCATCTGGCGCATACGGTAGCCATAGAGCACTTCGATGTCGGCCAGGTGGCCGAGAATCTCCAGAATGCACCACTTGCCGGGTGCGGGCTTAAAGCGCAGGGTGGCGTCGTCAAGGCCGGCCACGGCAGCTGCGATGAGGGAGGGGCCGCGCTCGACAGCGGCCAGCTTTTCGTCCAGTTCCTGTTGGGTCATGTTGCCTTCCCACGGCGTCCGATGGGATGCCGCTGACATCTTATAGGCTCCCGCCGCAGACATGCGATGCCAACCGGCCGATGGGGCTTGACGCAGACCCGGGAAGCCGCAACAGTGGAGGCGCCATGAAAATCGAGACACAAGCAGTGCATGCCGGACGCAAGATCGAATCGCAGTTCCGGGCGGTGGCCACTCCTATCTATCTCTCGACCGTGTACGAGCGCGGTGAGGACGGCGGCAGGCTGAGCGGTTACCTGTACGCACGGGACGAGAACCCCAACCGGCAAGCGCTGGAAGAGTGCCTGGCAGCGCTGGAAGGAGGCGCGGACGCGGCGGCCTTCTCCTCCGGGCAGGCCGCGAGCATGGCGGTGCTGCAGAGCCTGCGGCCGGGCGATCATGTGATCGCGCCGCAGGATGTCTTTTACGAAACCGGGCTCTTCCTGCGGGGCACCTTCAAGGATTGGGGCCTGGAGTCCTCGTTCGTGGATATGACCGACGCGGAGCAGATCCGCAAGGCGTTGCGGCCCAACACGCGACTGGTTTGGATCGAGACGCCGTCCAACCCGCTGCTGTGCATAACGGATATCGAAGCGGCGGCCAGCATCGCGCATGAGGCGGGAGCGGTTGTGGTGTGCGACAGCACGCTGGCGTCGCCGGTTTTGCAGAATCCACTGGCATTCGGTGTCGACCTGGTCTTGCATTCGACGACGAAGTACCTTGGCGGCCACAGCGACTTGACCGGCGGAGCGATTGTGGCACACGAGGCAGGGCACCCGCTGTTCGCCGCCGTGCGCAAGATGCAACAGAGCGGCGGCGGAGTGCCCTCGGCGTTCGACTGCTGGCTGCTGCTGCGCAGCATCCAGACGCTGCCCTATCGAGTCCGCGCCCAGGCGCAGAGTGCGCTGCGGATCGCCGAGTTCCTGGAGAAGCAGCCGGCAGTAGAGCGGGTGCGTTATCCGGGATTGAAGAGCCATCCCGGACACGCCATCGCGGCCAAACAGATGAAGGGCGGGTTCGGCGGGCTGGTCTCGGTGCAGATCAAGGGCGGGGCCAAAGAGGCGCTGGCGTTCGCAGCGCGGTTGAAACTGATTACGCGCGCCACCAGCCTGGGCGGCGTGCATTCCAACGTGGACCACCGCAAGAGCGTCGAGCCGCCGGACAGCAAGACCCCGGCGAACCTCTTGCGGTTCTCGATGGGGCTGGAGCACGTGGATGATCTGCTGGCGGATGTGGAGGGGGCGTTGAGGGGTTAGGACGATTTCGCGGGCAAGGTGCCCGCGCGACAGCCGGCGAAGCGCCCGGCGCCACGTTTGTCGCGCTTGAAGCCGCGAAGAGCGCGACAGGAGCCCTTTGGCGCTGCGTCATTGCAGCAGCAAAGGATCGGTCAGCGCTCGAAGGTCAACGGCACTGTACTGCGAACGCAAGGCGTATCTACACTCGTAACTCCACGACGGTCGCACCTGCCCCACCCTCGTTCTGCGGGGGTTCGGCGATGGAAGCCACGTGCGGGTGCTGCTCGAGGTACTTGCGCAAGGCCTTGCGCAGGACGCCCATACCGCTACCGTGCACGATGCGCACGCGCGGAAGGCCGGCGAGAAAAGCGCGGTCGAGGAACTTTTCTACGCGGCGGGTGGCTTCGTCCACGGTCTCGCCGATGACGTTGAGTTCAGTCGGCGTTCCGGCATCTTCCTCGGAGAGCGAGACGGCGATGCCGCGGGCGCGCGCGGCTTTGACGGGCGATTCGGCAGCGCGGGCGGCGACTTCGGCAATGTCGCTGCGCGGGATGCGCATCTTCATGGCCCCGACCTCGATCTCGAACGTGTCGGAGTCGAGCTGGCGGCGGACGATGCCCGAGCGGCCGAGCGACTTGAGCTTGACGGTATCGCCCTCGGCGACGTTGCGGACCAGCGCCGGCTGGGCGTGCGGGTCGCCGCGGTCGGCGCCGGTGGAGTGGGCGACCACGGCGGAATCGAACTGCTCGCGGAACTCGCGGCGCAGGCGGGCGAGGCGGCGGTCGGCGTCTTTCGAGAGCTTGACCGAAGCGGCGCGGTCCTGGACAGCGGAGAGGGTCTCGCGGATTCGGTATTCGAAATCGCGCAGCAGTCCTTCCAGCTTTTTCTCCAGCTCGCGGACCCTGGCGCGCTGCTCGTCCATGCCACGAGCGGCCAGGCGCGAGCGCTCGCGGGCGACTTCTTCCTCCTGGCGGGCGAGGCGAGCGCGTTCTTCTTCCGCCTGACGCAGTTCTTCGTGGAGGCGGTCAAGAAAGCGGGCGACGTCCTGGGCGTCCGAGCCGAGGCGGGCGCGGGCGGCAGCAATGATCTCCGCGTTCAGACCGAGGCGCTGCGCAATGTTGATGCCGGCGGAAGCACCGGGCACGCCGAGACGCAGCTCGTAGGTGGGACGCAGCGTCTTTTCGTCGAAGCCGACGGCGGCGTTGAGCACGCCCTCCGTGTTCGCAGCATAGACCTTGAGCGAGGTGTGGTGGGTGGAAACGACGCACAGCGCTCCCAGGCGACGGAAGTGGTCGGCGATGGCGACGGCGAGGGCGGCGCCTTCCTGCGGGTCGGTGGCGGAGCCGAGTTCGTCGAGCAGCACCAACGAGTGCGGCGTGGCGGTGCGCGAGATGAACTCGATGTTGGTCACATGAGCGGAGAAGGTCGAAAGATTCTGCTCGATGGACTGGTAGTCGCCAATGTCGGCCAGCACGGCGTCGAAGACAGGAAATTCAGCGTCTGTCGCGGGCACAGGGATGCCCGCCTGTGCCATCAACGCAAGGAGTCCGATTGTCTTCAGGGCGACGGTCTTGCCGCCGGTGTTGGGGCCGCTGATGACGAGCTGACGATGGTCCTCGCCGAGTCGCAGGCTGATGGGCACGACCTGAGCGTCGTGCAGCCGCAAGCTGCGCTCGAGCACCGGGTGCCGGGCCTGTTCCAGGATCAGGCTGCCTGTGCCGAAGCGGACCGGAACACAGTGGTACTCCGCGGCAAAGCGAGCCTTGATGAATTGCAGTTCGAGTTCGGCCAGCACCTCCGCGGCGGCAGAGATGGCCACAGCCTGGGCGGCGATGCGCCGGCTCATCTCCAGCAGGATGCGCCGGACCTCGGCCTGTTCTTCCTCCAGCAGGCGGACCAGTTCGTTGTTCTGCTCGATGGTCTCGAGCGGCTCGATGAAGACGGTCTGGCCGCTGGAACTTGCGCCGTGCACCACGCCGGAAACCCTGCGCTTCTGCTCCACGCGGACCGGGATGACAAAGCGCTCCCCGCGAATGGTGACGAGTTCCTCCTGCAAGGCGCCGCCTTCGGCCAGCCGGCGCAGGTAGACGCGGAGAGAATCCTGGATGTGGCGCTTCTGTTTTTCGACCTCGCGGCGGATACGGGCCAGGTCGGGCGAAGCACGGTCATCGAGGGTGCCGTCCGGGAGAATCTTGCTCTTGAAGAAACGAAGGAAGTCGCCGAAGTCGGCGATGCCGGCCGATAACACTGCGACTTCATCCCATGCGCCTTCGAGGGCGGCCGGCGGATGAAGCGCCAGGTCACGCCATTGCGCAGCGCGATCGGCGAGCGTGACGACGGAGACGATCTCGGCCGGTTCAAGGGCTACGCCTTCGATGCGGGCGCGCTCGAGCTGCGGTTCCGGATCCGTGAGGCCGGAGAAATCGAAGCGACCCCCTGCATGCAGGAACTGCCGAATCTCGGCGGTGAGATGCTGCTGGCGCTCGATCCAGGCAGGGTCCGAGGCCGGCGCGAGGGTTTCCAACCGCCGGCGGCCCAGGGAAGACGCGGCGTAGGCGAGCAGAATCTCGCGCAGCGAGTCAAATTCGAGGACGCGGGCGCTGGTATGGAGGATCGGCGCAGGGGGCATGGCGGCCGGCTTCATGGTATCGCAGCCGCGTCAGTGGGTGACGGGAGCGCGGTTCGCGGCACCGGCCGCGGCGGCCGGAGGCGGAGCAACGTCCGGCGCAGCGGGCAGTCGAACGATGAACGTAGCTCCGCCTTGGGGACGGTTGGCGCAGACGATCTGGCCGCCATGCTCGGCCACGATGCCGTAGGCGGCGCTCAGGCCGAGGCCGGTTCCCTTTCCCACAGGCTTGGTGGTGTAGAAGGGGTCGAAGACGCGCTGGGGATCCGCGACTCCGGGACCGGCATCGCTGAATTCCATCACGACGTCCTTGCCGTCGCGGGAGGTGCGGATGGTAAGCGGTCCTCCGCCGCCGGCTGCCATGGCGTCCGCAGCGTTATTGATGAGGTGGGAAAACACCTGAAAGAGGTGGCTCTCATCGGCCATCACCGCGGGAAGCTCGGACTTGAGATGCATCTCGAGGACGATGTTCTGCTTGGCGAGCTGAGACTGGCGCATCTTGACGGCGCTGGCGATGGCGGCGTTCACGTCCACCCGTTTTTTCTCCGCCGGCGACTGGCGCGCGAAGCTGATGAGGTTGCTGACCAGCTCGCGGGTGCGGCGGGCCTGGCGGCGGATCTTGTCGGCCAGGCTGCGCTCCTGCTCGCTGAGGGCAGGATTGGATTCGAGCAGATCGGCGTAGCCCAGGATGGCGGTGAGGGGATTGTTGATCTCGTGCGCCGCGCCGGCCACCAACTGGCCCATGGCCGCCAGCTTGGCAGAACGGACCAGCTCGTCCTGCAACATTTTCTGTCGGGCGAGTGATTCTTCGGAGGTGCGCAGCAGGCGCAAGAGCTCACGATCCAGCGTGTGCTGGCGCCAAAAGACCAGCAAGCAGAAAACCACGAAGGCGCCCAGGGAGACCAGGAGGCGGAAATCGCGGACCATTTGGGGCGCGGTGCTGATGAAAACGCTCCAGAAAATCAGCAGGGGGATGGAGAAGACCGCTCCCATCGCCAGCTTGGCCGGCCACATGGCCTGATGGCGCCCCTCTTCTTCCGCGGGAACGCCGGGAGCAAGCTTTTGAGCCAGAAGCCCGATCCAAACGAACCAGGCCATGGAGGCCACCAGCGGGACGTCGTAGAGGCTTCCGGTGTAGTAGGCCTTGGCGTCAATAGCGATGTTGACCCAGTGTGAGCCCAACTCATAGAGCGCCGTGGCACCGAACAGGTGGCCGTAGACGCGCTTCCACATCCCTTGAGTGGTCAGCCAGAGCCAGCCGGCGCCGACCGTGAGGACAAGTTTTTCAACGTCATAGAGCAGATTGAAACTGAAACCGTAAAGGGCTTCGTCGAATTTCACATACTGCCAGGGAATGACGAGGATCAGATAGAGGTAGAGCCACCACAACAGCAGCAGCAGGAAGTCGATATAGCCCAACCGCTGCCGGCTCTGGCTGCCGGGCAGATGAGGACGCACGGCGAGCGCGCCCATCATGGGGACGATGTGCAGGAAAACCACAACATCGGCCACAAAGGGATTGGGCACCTCGGTGCGACGGACAATCTCATACCAGGTCCAAAGCAGCTGGGCGGTAAGCCAGAGGCCGGAACCGAGGGCCATCAGGCTCCAGAAGGCGCGCCGGCGCCCGCGGGTGCCGATGACGTTCAGCAGCATGGCAGCCAGCACGGCGGCCAGCAGCGCGGTCTGCAGAAGGTTGCCGAAGGCGGTGAGCCAGTACTGGCGTTCGAGGTGGCCCCACTTCACGCCCAGAGACACCATGAGGTGGACCAGGATGATGAAGCCGGTGATGGCCAACCAGTACCGTCTGCGGGAGAGGGTCATAACCACACTTGTGCCGATTCTAGCTCCGGCATGAAAAAGGACAAGTTACGGAAGTACCCGGACCAAATCCGCTACTAGCGCCGGTTGTGCCCCCAAGGGGGTGGACACGCCGGAGAGGCATAGGGAGGGGTCTGCTAGAATTCGCCTCCTATGGCCTTCCCCGAAACCCGCATGCGGCGGCTCCGGCAGACGGAGAGGCTGCGGGAGCTGGTGCGCGAGACGCGGCTTTCCCCCCAATGCCTGGTGTATCCGCTGTTCGTATGTCCGGGAAAGGGAGTGCGCAAGGAAGTGCGCTCCATGCCGGGAGTCTTCAACCTCTCAGTGGACCAGACCGTGGAGGAAGCGCGGCAGGCGCACGGGCTGGGGATCGGTGCGTTGATCCTGTTCGGGCTGCCGGAAACCAAAGACGAAGTGGCCACCGGGGCGTGGGCCGAGGACGGCATCGTGCAGCAGGCGGCCCGAGCCATCAAGAAGGAGGTGCCCGAACTGCTCCTCATTGGCGATGTCTGCCTGTGCGAGTACATGTCCCACGGGCACTGCGGGATCGTGCGTACCGGCGTGGGCGGAGCGTATGAAATCGTCAATGATGAGACCCTGGAGCTGCTGGCGCGGACGGCAGTCTCGCTCACCGAGGCGGGGATCGATATCGTGGCCCCTTCGGACATGATGGATGGGCGCGTGGCTGCAATCCGTAAGGGGTTGGACGCGGCCGGCTTCGGGAATACTCCCATCCTTTCTTATGCGGCGAAGTTCGCGTCGGCGTTCTATGGGCCGTTCCGCGAGGCGGCGGACTCAGCGCCCCAGTTCGGCGACCGACGGTCGTACCAGATGGATCCGGCGAACCGGCGCGAGGCGATGCGTGAGATCGAACTCGACCTGGAGGAAGGCGCCGACATGATCATGGTCAAGCCGGCGCTGCCTTACCTGGATGTGATCCGCGAAGCTCGGGAGCGCTTCGACGCGCCCCTGGCGGCGTACCAGGTTTCCGGCGAATACGCCATGATCGAAGCGGCGGCGCGCAACGGGTGGATCGATCGGGAGCGCGTGATCCTGGAGTCGCTCACCGCCATCCGGCGGGCGGGTGCGGACGTGATCCTGACCTATCACGCCAAGGATGCGGCCCGGAAGCTGGGCAGCTGCAGTACCCAGGGCTAACGCCCTCTGTCGGGAGAGTCCGCTGCTGACGCGGGATCGCTTCGCGAGTCGGGCCTAAAGGCCCGACCTACCCAGCCCCGCTCGCCCACCAGAATCAGGCGCCCGAGTCAGCCTTCCACTTGTCGTTATCAGAGTCGCCGCACCAGTTCAAAGATAGTTTCCGCGGCATGCCCGAGGCGGCGGACTTTGTTCTCTGGAAATGTCCGCAGGGCGCGGGCGAGCTGCTGGACGCGGCGGCGGCGGCCCTGCTGCATGACCTGGATCCCCTTGGCCGTGGGGACCAGTCGGAGCTTGCGGCGGTCGGCGCCGACGGCTTCCGCGCGCACCAGGCCGGCGCGGCGCAACCCGGCCGCGATGCGGCTCATGGTGGGAGGCCGCACCTGCTCGGCCTCCGCCAGCTGCTTGAGGGAACACGGCCCGCCGAAGACCAGCACCGAGAGCGCCGAGAGCTGGGCGGGGCCGATGCCGGCGGCGCGGTCCTGGGCGCGCAGCCGGCGGAGCAGGCGGATGGCGGCGGAGTGCAGGCGGTCGGCCACGACCCGGCGCGTCCCTTCCCTGGGGGGTGCGATTTTTGGCTTGCGCCGCAGCATTTAGTTAGCTATGCTAACTACATTGCAGATGGCCCGCAAGGAGGCTTCAACCATGACGACGGAACTCGCGCTCTCCCAGATCGGCCAGATCAGCGTGACCGCCTACGACCTGAACCGGGCGGTGGCATTCTATCGCGACGTGCTGGGCATGAAATTCCTCTTCCCTGCCGGGACGCTGGCGTTCTTCGACTGCGATGGCATCCGCCTGATGCTGGCGGTGCCGGATAAGAAGGAGTTCGACCATCCCAGCTCCATCATCTATTTCAAAGTCCCCGACATCCAGAAGGCCCATGCCGCCCTGGTGGAACGGAAGGTGCAAGTGGAGGAAGCGCCCATCCTGGTGGCGAAGCTAGAGAAGTTCGACCTGTGGCTGTGCTCGTTCCGCGATTCCGAGGGCAACCTGCTGGCGCTGATGAGCGAAGTGGCGCGGTAGGTCGGAAACTCGCCTCCCTGCGCGGGGCTCGAATACAATCGAGCGCGTAGCCATCTCCGAGAGCGGGAGCGCGAACTTGGCTGAAACCATCTTCGATGTGGCCATCCTGGGTGCGGGGCCGGGCGGATACACGGCCGCCATCCGCGCCGGCCAGTGGGGCCTGAAGACCTGCCTGATCGAAAAGGACGCCAAACTGGGCGGCACCTGCCTGCAGGTGGGCTGCATTCCCACGAAGGCACTGCTCTTCAATGCCGAAATCTACGACCATCTGAAGGCCGCCAAGGAATTCGGCATCGAAGGCGTCACCAATCCCAGGATCAACTGGGCGGCGGTGCAGGAACGCAAAAACAAGATCGTCGCCAAGCACACCAAGGGCCTGGACTATCTGATGCGCAAGAACAAGGTCACAGTGGCCGGCGGATTCGGGAGGCTGACCGGGCCGCGCAAAGACGGAATCCTGACGGTGGAAGTGACGCCGACGGACGGCAAGGGCACGGCCACGACGGTGAAGGCAGAGAACGTCATCGTGGCGACGGGTTCCGAGGCGCGCATGCTGCCCGGGTTGAAGGCGGATGACCGAGTGCTGACGAATATCGAGATCCTCAGCCTGGAGGCGATTCCCAAATCGCTAATCGTGGTGGGCGCAGGTGCAGTGGGTGTGGAATTTGCTTCCATCTATCGCTCATTCGAGAGCGACGTGACCATCCTGGAAATGCTGCCGCGGCTGGTGCCGCTCGAGGACGAGGAGGTCTCCAAGGAACTGCTGCGGTCGTTCAACAAGAAAGGCATCAAGAGCCATACCGGCGCCAAGGTCGAAAAGGTCGAGAAGACGAAGGCCGGCGTGGCGGTGAGCATCACCGGAAGGGACGGCAAGCCGCAGAAGATCGAGGCGGAGAAGATCCTGATCGCAGTGGGGCGGGCGCCGCGCACGGAGGGCATCGGTCTGGAGAAGACCAAAGTCAAGAGCGAGCGAGGATACATCCACGTGAACGAGTGGATGGAGACTGCCGAGCCGGGCGTGTACGCGGTGGGCGACATCGTGGCCGGACTGCCGCAACTGGCGCACGCGGGGATGATGGAGGGCATCGTAGCGGTGGCGCGCATCGCGGCGAAGCCGGCGCGTCCGGTGCGGCGCGAGCGCATCCCCAACTGCACGTACTGCGAACCGCAGATCGGGAGTGTAGGGCTGACCGAAGCTGCCGCGAGGCAGGCTGGATACCAGGTCAAAGTGGGCAAGTTCCCGTTCACGGCGAACTCCAAGGCCAGCATCGTGGGCTCGCACGAAGGGTTCATCAAGGTGGTCTCGGAGGCGAAGTACGGCGAGATCCTGGGCGTGCACATCATCGGGCCGTCGGCGACGGAGCTGATCGCGGAATCGGTGGCGGTGCTGGAACTGGAAGGCACGGTGGACGACCTGATGTTCACCATCCACGCGCATCCGACGCTCTCTGAGGGGATGGGCGATGCATTCAATGCGGTGCAGGGAGTGGCGATCAACTTTTGATTTCTGTGGTCCAACTCGGGACAGTGGAGTACGGCACGGCGCTCGAGCTGCAGCGCTCCCTGATAGAACGGCGCAAGCGCGGCGAAATCGGGGACGTCCTGCTGCTGTTGGAGCATCCCCGGGTGATCACCCTGGGGCGCAACGCGAAAGCCGCCAACGTTATCGCGGCGCCGGAGGAGCTTGCAACGCGAGGCGTCGAGGTCTTCGAATGTGATCGCGGCGGCGACGTGACCTATCACGGACCGGGACAGCTTGTGGGATATCCCATCTTCGACCTGCGCGGCTTCACGCCTCCCATCGGCGCGGTGGAATTCGTGCGGCGGCTGGAGGAGGTGCTGATCCGCACATGCGCCGACTTCGGCATCGCGGCCGAGCGCGTGGCGGGCATGACAGGCGTTTGGACAAGGGCGGATTCACCAGGGAGACACGGAGACACGGAGAAAGACCGGGCACAAGGCAAGATCGCGGCGATCGGCGTGCACATTTCGCGCGGGGTGACGTCGCACGGGTTTGCGCTCAACGTGAATACCGACTTGAGCGATTTTGAGCTGATCGTGCCCTGCGGCATCGTTCAGAAGCCGGTGACCTCCATGGCGAAGGAGCTGGACAAGGCAGTTTCGCTCGATGAGGTCGCAGAAGCAGTGGCGCGGCGGTGCGGTGAAGTGTTCGCCGGCGAAATGCAGTGGGTGAAGACGCTCGACGAACTCCCAGGACGGCCGATGGGCGTGCCCATGCGGGCGCCGGAGGAGATCCGCAGGCTGCGGGGCGAGAGCGAAGAGACCTGGGCGTGAGATGAAGAACAGGCACAACAAGATTCCGAGGCAAGCGAAGGACGGCGCAAGACCCGCACCGGCTCCGGCGGTGAGAAACGCGCAGGCCATTGTTGATTTGCGGCTCGAGAAGCCTTCCTTCCGCGTGGTCGAGGTGGTGCGCGACGGCGAGGTGCGGTACGAAGTGCGCGGGAAGCTGGACGCGCCCGTGCCGCCGATCCGCGAGTCGAAGTACCTCAGCAAGCAGCAGTGCGTCGAGATCTATCGCTGGATGCTGCTCAACCGCAGGATGGAACAGGCGCTGGAGAATCTCTACAAGCAGGGCCAGGTGGTGGGCGGCGTGTACTTCGGGCTGGGACAGGAGGCTTGTTCGTGCGCTTCCGCCTACGCGCTGCGCAAGGAAGACTGGCTGGCGCCCATGATCCGCAATCAGGGGTCGCTGCTGGTGAAGGGCTTTCCGGCGCGCGACATCATGATGCAGTACATGGCGCGGGCGGGCTCGCCGACCAAGGGCCGGGATGCGTCGTCGCACTTCGGAGACATCAAGGAGCGCAACGTGTGCGCGCCCATCTCCATGCTGGGCGACCTGATCCCGGTGCTGGCGGGTGTGGCGCTGGGCGCGCGCATGCAGGGGCGGAACATCGCGGTAATGACCTACATCGGCGACGGAGGCCAATCCACCGGCGTGTTCCATGAAGGACTGAACTTCGCCGCCGTCCAGAAGCTGGGGCTGGTGCTGATCGTGGAAAACAACCTGTGGGCATATTCGACGCCGACGGAAATGCAATTCGCGGTGGAAGACCTGGCGACGCGCGCGCCGGGATACGGGGTGCCGGGAGTGATCGTAGACGGGACCGACGCCTGCCAGGTGTATGACGCGGCGCACGAGGCCTGTGAGCGCGCCCGCCGCGGCGAGGGTCCGACGCTGATCGAGGCCAAGATGATGCGCATGAAGGGCCATGCCATCCACGACGCCGCCGGATACGTCCCCAGGGAATTGTTCGAGTTCTGGCGCAAGCGCGATCCCATTGCGCGCTTCGAGAAATATCTGTTGGAGAAGAAGTGGCTAACACCGGCGGAGAACAAGAAGCTGATTGACGACGTGGAGAAAGAGCTGGAAGCCGATCGCGAAGCTGCAGTGGCTTCACCGATGCCCAAGCCGGAGACGGCCGCGACCGGCGTCTACTGTGAAGAAGGCTGCCACGAGATCAAGCTGAAGTATGGGCCGGTGAAGGTGGCGCAGAGGAAGGACGAAGGCAAGCCGAAGGAGTCGGAGGCGGCGGTGCATTTGCGTTAGCCCGCGGACAGAATGAGTGCCAGGTATCAGCTTCTGTTGTTGTTGACGGTTCTTATGACTGCGAGCCCAGCCGTGGCGGAAAAGGAGTTCCGCCCCTTGTTCAACGGACAGGATCTGGATGGCTGGCAGCACGTGGGAGCAGGACGATTCATGGTGGAGGGAGGTCTTCTTCGCACGGAAGGCGGGATGGGCCTCTTGTGGTACACGCGCGAAAAGCTGGGCAACTGCGTGATTCGCGTGGTGTATCGGACCACGGCTCGCGCCTCGAACTCGGGGGTGTTTGTGCGAATCGCCGAGCAGCCCGCCAATCCCTGGTACGCCGTGCACCATGGTTACGAGGTGCAAATACAGGATGCCGAAGACGAACTGCACCGGACCGGCGCAATCTATTCCCTGGCTCCCGCGAAAGGCGGAGCGGCCAAGCCCGCCGGCGAGTGGAACGTCATGGAGATTACGTTGACGGGCCCGCGCATTGTGGTCGACCTGAACAGGATTCGCGTGACCGAGTTCGATCCTTCGGGCCCTGTCCCCGAACGGAAGAAGATTGGGAGCCGGAGCGTGGGCCGCGGCCTGAAGCCGGATACGTGGGTCTGCAGAACCACGGGCGCGAATCGACCGTGTACTTCAAGGAAGTGAGCGTGAGGCCGCTTTAGGGATGCCGACTGTTACCTATCTCGAAGCCATCCGCCAGGGACTTTGGGAGGAGATGGAGCGCGACCCGGCGGTGTTCTGCATCGGGGAGGACATCGGCATCTACGGCGGGGCGTTCAAGGTGACGGACGGCTTCATCCATCACTTCGGCGCGGAGCGGGTGATCGATACGCCCATCGCCGAGTCGGCCATCGTGGGCGCGGCGTTCGGCGCGGCGCTCACCGGGATGCGGCCGGTGGTGGAGTTCCAGTTCATTGACTTCATCGTCTGCGCGTTCAACCAGATCACCAACATGCTGGCCAAATCGCACTACCGCTGGGGCGCGCCGGCGCCGGTGGTGCTGCGCGGGCCGTGCGGCGGGAACGTGCACGGCGGTCCGTTCCACTCGCAGAACCCGGAGATGTACTTCGTGCACACGCCAGGGCTGAAGGTCGTTGCGCCGGGCACGGCGTACGACGCCAAGGGGCTGATCAAGAGTGCGGTGCGCGATAACAATCCGGTGATCTTCCTGGAACACAAGTACCTCTACCGGCGCATCAAGGAAGAGCTGCCGGAAGAGGAGTACACGGTACCGCTGGGCAAGGCGCGTGTGGCGCGCGGGGGCGGCGACCTGAGCATCATCACCTACGCCGCGATGCTGCATGTGGCGCTGGAGGCGGCCGAGATCCTGGCGAAAGAAGGGATCGACGTCGAGGTGCTCGACCTGCGGACGCTCGCGCCGCTGGATCGCGAGGCAATTGCCGCGACGGTGCGCAAGACCAGCAGGGCCATCATCCTGCACGAGGACACGAAGACAGGCGGAATTGCGGGCGAGGTGACGGCGGTGATCCACGAAGAGTGCTTCGACGACCTGGACGGGCCGGTGGTACGCATCGCGGCTCTGGACACGCCGGTGCCGTTCTCGCCGCCGCTCGAGGAAGTGTTCCTGCCCAAGGTGGCGGACGTAGTGCGCGAGGCGCGGCGGTTGAAAACCTATTGATTCACCGCCGAGATTGCCGAGCACGCTGAGGACTATGATCAAGAAGACGCCCAAGGGATACGTACTCTACTCTTTGTCGAAGCCGCGGCGGAGATTGGGCGGGCCGTACAAGACGCGCGAGGAGGCGCTGAAGCGGGAACGGCAGGTGCAGTTCTTCAAGCGGCGCGGGCGGGGGATTGCGTAGGCCACGCGCTTGGGCGCCCTCCTATTGCCGCCTCGCAAGGCCTGCTCCCTGTCGAGAGCCGTCGACATAAACAATCGTGCGGAACCGCATAAGAAGCAGAGGCCGGAACCCAATGGGGCCCGGCCTCGCGCCCTGCTCCCGAAGAAGCAGGGGGGATAATTCCAATACAAGGATAGCCACCTGTGCATTCGCTGTCAAGTTTTAGGTAGCTGCAAGCTATTGAAGACAAGGAGGTTGAAAACTCACTTTCAGTTGGAGGGTGAGCCACTCCTATAATCTTAAGGTTCGGGCCGAACTGATCCAAGGAGCCTCTGGAAGGAGATCATGCCGACCGATGTGATCATGCCCCAGATGGGGGAATCGATATTCGAAGGCACGCTGACCAAGTGGCTGAAGAAGCCGGGCGAGAAGGTGCAGCGCGACGAGCCGCTGTTCGAGATCTCGACCGACAAGGTGGACGCCGAGATCCCGGCGCCGGCGAGCGGCGTGCTCAAGGAGATCAAGGTGCAGGAAGGCACCACGGTGCAGGTGAACACGGTGGTGGCCGTGATTGACGCGGACGGCGCGGGAGCCGCTGTGCCGGCGCCCGCCAAGGCCGCGCCGGCAAAAGCGGAGGCAGTGCCAGCGAAAGCGGAGGCGGCGAAAGCCGAACCGGCCGAGGCGGCGAAGGCGGCAGAAGTCGCCCCCAAGGTCGCGCCTCCGAAGGCCGAGCCGGCGCGCGCGCCGGTGGTGGAGATGCCGGCGGCGGTGGCGCACGAAGAGGGAGAGCGCATACGGTCGTCGCCGCTGGTGCGCAAGATGGCCAAGGAGCACGGCATCGACCTGCGCCAGGTGCCGGGTACGGGACTCGAGGGACGCATCACCAAGGAAGACATCCAGGCGTTCATCGGGCGCGGCGGGGCAGCAGCGGCCCCGGCGCGTGCGGCGGTAGCTCAAGCCGCAGCAGCTCCTGCGGCAGCCCCGGCGGCGCCCGCGCCCATGCGCGCGCCGGCGGTGGTGCCGGGCGAAATCGTGCCCATGACGGCGATGCGCAAGAAGATCGCCGAGCACATGATCCAGTCGCGGCGCACCAGCGCGCACGTGCACTGCGTCTACGAGGTCGACCTGACCCGCATCGTGAAACTGCGCGAGCGAGAGAAGAAGAACTTCGAGCAGCGCACCGGAAGCCGGCTGACGTTCATGCCGTTCTTCGTGCGGGCGGCGATCAGCGCCATCCGCGACTGGCCGATCATCAACTCGTCGGTGGAGGGCGAGAACATCCACTACCATCGCAACATCAACGTGGGGATTGCGGTGGCGCTGGACTGGGGGCTGATCGTGCCGGTGGTGAAGAACGCCGAGGAGCGCAACTTCCTGGGGCTGCAGCGGGCCATCACCGACCTGGGCGAGCGCGCGCGATCGAAGAAGCTGACGCCGGAGGACGTGCAGGGAGCGACCTTTACCATCACCAACCCGGGACAGTTCGGGGCGCTGTTTGGGCTGCCCATCATCAACCAGCCGAACGTGGCCATCATGGGCGTGGGCGGCATCTTCAAGGCGCCGGTGGTGGTGACCGACGAGAGTGGGAACGACTCCATCGCCATCCGTTCGATCGTCCACCTGGTGCTGGGCTATGACCATCGGGTGATCGACGGCGCCGTGGCCGACAAGTTCATGGCCCAGGTGAAGAAGTACCTCGAGGAGTGGAACGAGGACATCTACTGACGGAAGTTGTCGGTTGCCGGTTGCCAGTTGTCAGAAGAGCGTGAAGCGGCAGGCCGAAAGGCCTGCCGTTCGTGTCTTAGCGGCTCTTGGCCCAGGCGGAAGCGTTCAGGCATTGCACGACGCCGTCGACGATCTTGCTGAGGCCGTCGCGGAACTTCTCCTGGTCGGCAATCTCCCGCGAGCTGACGTATTCGGCCATCGAGATTGCGGCAGCAATGAAATCGAGCGCGGATTCTTTCTTTTCGGCGCCGGGGCGGCCGCCCAGGACTGCTTCGATCCCCTGGACAATCATGGGAATGAAAGAGATGCCGCGCAGAAGCTTGGCGAGGAAGATCATGGAAAGACCTCCAGTTGTCAGTGGTCGGTGTTCAGTGGCCAGTGGCCAGTACTCAGTTGGAAGGACGGCGCGTGGCGTCGCTAGTGTTTGAGGCGCAGGTAGTCGATGCCGGCGTGGAAGAGGGTGAGCAGAGTCGCGAGAAGTGCGCCGACACCGCCGGCGCGTTGGGCAAGGGCTTCGTGACGCTCGACGCGCTCTTCGAGGCAGCGCAGGCGTCCGGGCTGTCCGTTGCCGACCAGGGAACGCATCTGCTCCTTGAGGACGGCGAGGTCGGCGAGGACTTGTCTTTCAAATTCAGTCATGGTGTCGCCCCTACAGGGCTCATTCTTCATTTGTGCCCGCTGACCCAGGGCTTACGCCCTGGGCTATCGACTTGCCGTCCGCCTTCGGCGGACTGAGACGCAGAGACCCGAGCGTTCCGGTGTTATCCGAACATCGAGGTCGAGTACTGAGCGTCGAGTTTCCAGGGCAATGCCCAAGATGCCTGGTAGCCACTTCATAAATGCAGAGGGCCTTCGGGCTTTGGCGTCAGGGGCTAAAGCCCATGATTTCCGCGACTTTTTGGCACGGCTGAAGTCGTGCCCTGAAACGAACCCAACCGAACCCGGCATTTGTGAGAGCTTCTAGTGCTGATGGCCGATTGCTGGCGGCCGTCCTACAGCGGGTAATCCACGTGCAGGGCGGTGGAGTAGCGGGAGTAGCGGGGCGGCGAAGAGTTGTCGAACTGGCGGACGAAAAAGTCCACTACGCGCGTGACCCGAGTGACGGTGAACGACTGCGTGGTGAAGCGGCCGACGAGGTTGCGATCGTTCTCCGGGCCCCAGCCGAAGTCGCTGCGTCGGACTTCGAATCCGCCGCCGGGCGGCGGAGCGACGCCGGCGTCGATGGTGACGGTGGTGGAGGTAATGGCAGTGATTTCAGCGTCGGGAAGGTCAGCGATGAACGTAGTGCCGGCGTTGGAGATGGTGAGCGCGTCTTCCGGCAGGTCGCGCAGCGGGGAGTCAGCCAGCGTGAGGCCAAGGGGCGCGGCGGCATCGTTGGCGAAGGCGATGCGATAACGGCAGCGTTCGTTGACAAGATCGACGGCCTCGACATCGACTTCCCGCACGATGGCGCTGAAGTTCGCGGACTGCGCGGGGACGTTGACGGTGACAGCGTCACCCGGAAAAACGTCGGTCGCGGTAAGGCCGGGGAGAATGTCGCTCCACACTTCGTACTCGCCGGCCCGGGCGGGTTGCGTGGAATCGTCGAGCACGGCAAGGGCAGCGTTTTCGCAGTCGGCGGCGGTGCGGGGCGGCGGATCGAGCACGCGCACAGCGGCGGCGCGCACGCCGTCATCCGTGCCCCGGGCCAGCGCGGCGATGCTAGCAGGATCGGTGACCCGCGCCTGGGCGCGCCCACGGCCCCGGTAGCGCACCACGATCTCCTCGTTGGCGACGGGAACGTACTGGGAGTGGAACAGGAGCTCGTTGGATTCGAGCACGATGCATTCCGCACCTTCGGCCACCGGGCCCACCAGACGTGTGCGGAACGATTGCGCAGGGATCACACTGCGGATCTCCGTGCCGACGGCGCGCGCGACGCGCGTGAACGACAGCTTGCAGTGGGCGCTGAGCGCGTTCACCGGCGCGTAGGTCACATACGCCGGAGCGGCGCCGATCACGGCATCATAGAGCACGGTGGATGGGGCTGCCAGCGAACCGGGGCTGGCGGGATCGACGTCGTGCACTTCGAGGACGACGCGTACGCCGGCGGCGAGCGAGGCGCCGCCGCGTCCGCTGCCTGCCGGATGGGTCGAAGAATGAAACAACGACTGGGTGCGGAACGGTTGCGTGGCGTAGAGCCGGGTGGTGAGCGAGTAGCCGTGACCGGCGGCAGTCGTGATGGCCGGGCCGGTGGCTACGCCGTTGACGAGCGCCTGAATCTGTGACTGGCCGGCGGAAGGCGTCACGCGGAAACCGGCGAAGCAGGTGGCGATGGATACCGATGCGGAGTAGAGCCCGCCCAGGACGGCGTCGGTGGGCGCGGTGAAGGTGGCTTCACCGTGCTGGAGCAGCAGCGCACCGCCAAGCTCAATCGGTTCGACGAATTCGAGGCGAGTTGCGCCATCGGCGCCGGCGCCTCCTTCGACGTTGAGCTTGCCGGCGGAGATGCTGAAGGCGGAAGCGGGATCGGTGACGTTCCACAGCAGCGGGTCGAGCGCGCCGCTCTTGTACTCCTCCTCGAGGATGACCGCGTTGCGGCGCGTGAAGGGCGTGTGCGAGAGCTGGAAGCGGAGCGTGAGCCCGTCGCCCAGGAAGTAGTCCTTGACCAGGGGGCGCGGCTCGACGCGGCCGACGACCGTGACGTCGTTCAGGATGGGGGCGGCGGCAGACAGGCGAAGGCCTTCCGGCGTGAAGCTGCTGCTCGATTCGTCAATGGCATGCGTCACTGCGCCGACAGGCTGGAACGTGAGCGCACCGTCATGGGCGCGCCATACGGCGCGGGCGAGCCGAGCGAGTTCGGCGGCGTGTGCCGACCAGGGCCGGCTGGGGCTGGCAGAGAAGGAGTGCAGGGTCACGACATCCTGCACGGCGCTGGTATCGAAGGCGCCGGGGAGCGCGTCCTCAGCCAGTTGCGTGAGAACGGCGCCTGCGGTGCGGTCGATGAAGGGCGCGCGCGAGGGCAGGCGCTTGCGGTCGAGAATGAACTCGTCGCCCTGAGCCACGATGACGTAGCGATAGACGGGCCCGCGCTCACCCCAGCCGAGATACTCGTGCGCGGGCTCCTGGGTGAGATAGCCGGTGAAAAGCTTGGTGCCGTCGGCGCGGCCCAGGATGATGCGGCTCCCGCTCAACGGAACGATGAAGACCGGCGTCTCGGCAACCAGGGTGAGTCGCAGCGCGGACGGGCGGTTGAGGCGGCGCTCGATCGTGGGCGCAACCGTGGCGTCGAGAGACGCGGTGTATTCACGAGGGCCGGCGCCGTCGAGGTTGTCGATGGTGAGAAACAAGCTCCTGGCTCCTAGCTGCTGGCTGCTGGCTTTTGGCTATTGGCTCTTGGCCGATGCCAATCGATTTCTGCTCTCCGCTTTCCGCTTTTCGTTTTCCGAACGACGGGGAGTGTCCAGTGAGTCGGCTGCTAATACAAAGGGGCAGCGGGCGGTGGGTAGAAGGTTCGGTAACAGAGCACGCGCTCGGCATCGATCGGGTCGCCGAGAGGACGGGCGGTGAAGGCGGCGTGCAGCGCAAACGACTCCAGCGGCCCGGCGACGGTGAAAGAAGTCTCGCGCGCGGACGCCGCGGGCTGGAGGAACGGATAGTGGAAGCAGACGCGGCCTCCCGACTCGGCGGGCAGAATGAACAGCGCCGACCACTCCTGGAAGAAGCTACCGGCCTCACGATCCACGAAAGCGATGACCTTCTGCACTTTGGCATTGACCGGAGGCGTGCCGCCCAGAAGCGGCTGAACCAGGAGGAGCGAAGTCGCGGTGGTGGAAGCGACCTTGCCCAGGTTGAAGGAAGCACGGCGGATGAAATCGACGTCGCCGGAGACGTCGGCGGGATTGCGCACGAACGCACCGGCGATGGCGGCACCGACGTATCCGGTCTGGTTGACGTAGTCGAGGTCGACGACAATGACGTCGCCGGGAGCGAAAGCGGCGACCGCACCGGATCCGACGATGATCTCCGTGGCGGTGGAGCCGGGCTGGAGAGCGACGGCGGGAATTCCCTTGGCGCCGGAGGGCGTGCGTGGCGCGTTGGGATCGGGGTCGAGCACGTTGAAGTGCTCAGAGCCGCCGGCCAGCGCCATCTGCAGCTTGCCCCAGTCGAGGAAGTCGAACTCGACGCGGGCTTCGAGCCGGGCGCGGAACTGAGACGCGGTGGTTCCCTTTGCACCGGCACGCACGGGCAGAACTTCGGTACCGGGTGAGCGGCGGAAGTTCTCGATCCAACCGACGTCGAGCCAGGGGGCGGGCGGGGCGTCGAGCGGGAAGCCGGCGTCGAGGGCGGGATCGAAGATGGCCGGGATGGAGCTGTTGCGGTCAACGGGAGCAAAGTAGGCGCGGACGCGTCGCGCGATGGGCGAAAGCGGCGGACGCAGGGGCGTGGTGCTCATGCGAGGTCAGCCTCAGGGAAGAAATAGACGGTGGTGCGGGCGGTGCGGCGCAGTTCGCCGCCGACGTTGACCGGCTCGGCCAGTTGGGGCGGAAGCCAGAAGACGCTGGTGCCGAGTTCGGCCGGGGTCGCCTGCGTGTAATCGCGTTTGGGCACGGAGTGAGGCGAGAAGATGCGCAGGAGCTCGGTGTCGAGCGCCGCCAGGGTGCGGCCGCGATCCACGCCGCTCATCTCCTCAGTGCCGCGGGTGCGGTAGACGATGGCGCAGTCGAGCGCCAGAAGGGGGCGAAGAGCACGCGCCGCACTTTCCACTACCCGCACTGCGCCCCACACCAGGTAGAAGGCGTCGAGCAACGCGCCGGCGGTGTTGGCGGGCTCGTTTTCGGCGACGATCACCGCGGGGCGACTGACGCCATCGAGAAACACGGTGCGGGACGGATTGAGCGCGGCCAGGCGGTCGCGGAGGGTGACGTAGAAGGTGTCTTTGGCGAATTGCATGGCTTTTGGCTTTTGGCTCTTCTCTGTTGGCTACTAGCTAGTAGCTTCTAGCCTCTAGCTAGAAGCCATCACATCCTGAATCGATGGTTACTCCGTTGCGGTGATGCGGTAGAAGGCCGGGTCGTCGGCAAAGGAGTGGATGTCGACGCTGCGGACGCGCAGCAGCTTGTCGTCGTGCACGATGCCGATGGCGTTCTCGAGCAGGGCGTCGGGTGACGCGAGGTTGCGCGCGGCCGCCTGTTCGGCGACCGAAGCAGCGGAGACCACGAGCTCCACCCGCAGGCCGATCTCGCCACGGGCGGCGGGCACGGAACGCACTACAGCGGGCGTGAGCACGACGTCTTCGGTGACGGGCGAGGCCAGGCCGAGGTCGGCGTTCTCCTGCGCGACGTTCTGCGGCAGGCGCACGGTGATGGCGCTGCCGCCAAGGGCGCGCAGCATCGATTCCGCCACGCGGGCCATGGCCTGGCTGCGGGCCGTGTCGAAGGATTGGGGAAATTCGAACATATCCAGTTCTCAGTTCTCGGTTCTCAGTGAGTACCCAGTACCCAGTACTCAGTACCCAGTAGTGGCGGCAGGATG